>NZ_BAAAIJ010000048.1:0-12708 GCF_039526005.1 Arthrobacter flavus
CGAGTTTGAGACAATCTACTTAGCCACACACGCGGCCTAGAAACCACCCACCCCCAGTGTCAACCAAAGTCTGGGCAGACCCCACTCATGTATGTAATTGAGTTTCCTTTATAACACATCGCCGCCTGTAAGCTCACAACTATTCACGCAATTCACACTCACCGGGGCGGCATGGGCACAGTCAAGGCGTACAGCACTAAAACAAAGGGCAGGCTGTACGAGGTTTGGTACACGAAACCAGATGGCGCCCGAGGGCACGACCGAGGGTTCAAGCTCAAGCGCGACGCCGAGGCTCACCTAGCAACCGTGGAAGTCTCGAAACTCAAAGGTGCCTATGTCAACCGATCGGATGCGAAAGCTACCGTCTCCGCGCTCGGTATCCAGTGGCTCGAACAACACAGGCCGAAGATCACGGCATCGAGTTATCATTCCGTTGAAAGTGCATGGCGCATTCACGTCAAGCCGAAGTGGGGAAGTTACGCGGTCGGGGCAATCACCAAACGCGACGTACAGGCGTGGCTGAATGAACTAGGCGAGAAGCGCTCTCACACTACCGTTGCCCGGGTCCGGGACCTCCTGGCCGGCATCCTCGACCACGCGGTAGAAGACAACAGAATCACGAAAAACCCGGCGCGCGACCTCACGATCAAAAAGAAGCCAATCCCTGATGAGGTGTTCCTGTCGCATGCCCAGGTCGGGGCACTGGCCCGCACATCGCGGCACCCCGATCTTGTACTGTTTCTCGCCTACACGGGCCTCCGGTGGGGGGAGGCCACGGCGCTGCGGGTGCGAAACGTGGCCCCTAAAGCACGCCGAGTAAACATACGGGAAGCCGTGGCCGAGGTCAACGGCAAGGCCGTACTGGGGAGAGTTAAGAACCACGAGAGACGCACCGTGGCATACCCGGACTTCCTCGACGCCGCGGTCACGGCTGCATGCACGGGCAAAGGTCAGGAAGACCGCCTGTGGAACTCCGAGGAGGGCGGCTATCTGCGGCCAGGCAATGCTGCTTCGGGCTGGTTTGCCGGGGCTGTTAAGCGCGCCCAGTCAGCCGATAAGACATTCCGGCGAGTCACTCCCCATGACCTACGGCATACGGCTGCTTCGCTCGCGATCAGCGCGGGGGCTAACGTGAAGGTCATCCAGAGAATGCTCGGCCACAAGTCGGCCAAGGTCACTCTGGACACCTACGCCGCGCTGTTCCCCGATGACCTTAACAACGTCGTTGACGCCCTCAGCCGGCAACGGCTGGAGCAATTAGGGGAAACAGATCTTTGACACCGCTGATGCAAACGGCAATGCGACCCTGAACGTCGATGGACGCGCTGTCTCCGTTTGACGTCGCCGAACGCCCCCCATAGAATCGATAGCAATAGTCCCCCTTCCAAGCCTCTCGCAGAAGCTCAAATGGAAGGGGCCATTTTTTTAACCAGGGGACCTGCACAGAATGACGAAGAAGATTCGGCTGAGCTTTGACGGGCAGGCCAGTCTGCTCGTCAAGCGTAACCTCACGATAGGTGATCTTGAGGATTGCACGGCATTCCTCAAACGAGTGAACTACTACCGGTTCTCTGGCTATGCCCGATACTTCCAACTGGATCCTGCATACGGAGACAACACATTCCACCCCTCGGCTGACTTCGCAAACATCCGAAGCATTTACGAGCTCGACCATGAACTCCGGACACTCTGTATGGCTGGTCTGTCCCTGGTGGAGACCTGCTTGCGAACGCAGTTTGCCTACGTATTTTCGGAGCTTGCCTCTCCATACGGCGACCTTTTTCAAGAGACGTCTTTCGTTGACAGCCCGTCCGATTCTCCGGTAACCGAGTCGATTCTTCGAGATCTAGACCGCAGCAGAGAGCCGTACGTTGAGCACTTCCGAAATGCGGATGTCAAGAACCCTAAGCTCATAAGCTATCCCAAGATGCCAGTGTGGGCGGCGGTAGAGGTGTTTTCCTTTGGAACACTATCTAGGTCCTTGGAGCGATCTAAGAGCCAAGACATCCCCAAGCAGGTAGCCCAAAACTTGGATGTTGCATGGAGCGGCTTCACGTCGCAGGTTAAGTCCTTTGTTTACCTTCGCAACCGGTGTGCTCACCACTCCCGGCTGTGGAACCACTCCGTGATTGACGCGCCTCATATCCCTAACAACGTGAAGAACCGGGCCAAGAAGGCCCATGGGCAGTTCGGCAACCGCTCCATTTACGTCATTTTGGTGGCTTTGGATGCCTTCCTCAGCAGGGCCGGCCTGCGCCAAGACCTGCTCCTCGAAGTGGAGTCACTCCTGTTGCGCAACGAGGAATTCCGGGGTGGCATCAGGAATCCGACACCGCCTAAGGCCTTGGTGAAGACCGAACCGGTTGCTGAATCTAAGTAGCGGTGGATCACCGGCACGTAAGCCGTAAGCGCAGGACGGACAACCCACCTGTCAATGATTGCCCGTGGTGCATTTTGGTGCAGGAGTACCTGTGAGTATCCGTGAATGCATGCGAGCAAAGTACCTGAAATCGCTGATTGTACAGGGGATTTCCTGCATCACTTCGAACCTGTCTTGCCTCGGAAATGGGTTCAAATCCCACCGTCACCGCCACAGAAAAGGCCTCGGTTCCCTTGTAGACAAAGGGAACTGGGGCCTTTCGCTTTGCCTAGGAGGAGTTAGCGGTAACGCACCGGTAACGACTTATTCCAAAGCACGATGTCTCGCCGCCACTACGACCGAATCGCTCAAGAAGCCTTGCCCGCGGGAGGAGCGCACTCTCCCAGGTACAGGACACGGCTCAACTACACTCGCTTGCACCTCAGTTCCGCCAATAGACCATGCCTGTATCCTCCCGCTCATTGCCGATCGTGGCGGGCCAAGTGGAGCTAACCAAGTCCGGCGGGAGGCTCATGCTCAGCTTTCGCACGGAGGAGCTTCACCCCGCCTTGAGCGCGTAGGCAAAAGACATGCAGTTCTCTCGTGAAGTGGGCAGCGGGCCGACGATCAAGGATTGCTCCTTCACGAAGTGCGATCCCTCGTTTAGAGTCAGAAGCACCTCAGTTGAGCTCATCAGGACGGCCATAGCGGCCAGATAGTCAGATCATCAGTGGAGGACCGGATTCCTTCTCACTTCACGGTGACGCAACCACAGGCACACCTGGGTACCGCTAGACGCTGGTGCAGCGTGTCGCCTTCGGTACGACTTTTTACACCGCCGCCATGCTCGGTCTAGCCGCAGCAATAGACACCATCGGAAAAAGAGAGAGGACACCCCGTTGAGAACTGGCCGCACCTTGTGGTTCATCGTTGCTGCGTTGTGCGTCGCGGTCGCTGCTGTTATTTTCGCCGGACGCACGACGTTCATCGAGAACTTTGGTGACCCTGCATACCGGGCCCTTATCATCACTGCTTACGTACTTCTCGGCGGCGCAGCAGGCAGCCTGACGAGAGCCTTCTCAGTAGGGAAAGACGCGCGAGAGTAGGCCCGCAGCGTCGCCTCGTAGGATTGTCTGATGTCTGAAATCCACCAGCCCCTGGCAGCAGAGACTAGCCCCAGAAGCCTCACTTTGGCGCACATCGTGACCGAAGTCTTCGCGCCGGCTGTTCTGGTGGGAGGTCTGCTCCTGGCCCAGCCGCTGCTCACACCCGGGGTCACGTGGCTGCAGGCAATCACAGCTGCCGTTTTCACCGTGGGCCTGCCATTCGCCCTGGTCCTGGTGCTCAAGTCCAGAGGCTCTGTGACCGATCATCACGTTAGCGTCCGCGAACACCGGGCGCCGATCTTCGTAGCCGCAGCGGTGTCCCTGGGCCTGGGTGCGCTGTTGCTGATGGTCCTCGATGCGCCGGCGGAACTGTTCGGTGAGGTCGGAGGCGTCTTCTTCGGTCTGCTGCTCTGCCTACTGGCGAACCTCGTCTGGAAGCTGTCCGTCCATGCAGCCGTCGCAGCCTACGTCGCACTCGCGCTGCTGGTCCCGGTACCGGTCGCCGGCCCGGTGCTGGCCCTGCTGCTCGCCGCAGCCGTCGGGTGGTCCAGAGTGAAGCTGAAAGCTCACACCCCGGCACAGGTCCTCGCCGGTTATGCAGCCGGTGCTCTGGCGTTCACGGCTGCCCGGCTTCTGCTGCCCTGATACTGATTGCACAGCGAGCACTTGTCAGTAACTGATCAGTTGTTCGATGCTGTCGTCCTCCATCGGGGTCGTCAACTCCGTCCAGGCAGCGTCCGGCACAAGGATGGGTGAGGAACCCATCATGCTCACGGAGGCTGAACTGGATCAGGTATCCTTCCCAGGCGTACCGGTGGAGGCGCAGGCTCTGTCCTGGACCAAAGCTGCGGTAAAGATCTCCTTCTTCGAGCCGGGCATCAAGATCCAGCGTGAGAGCTGGGTCTGGATCGGCTCAGTGACGCCGGCTGCACCGGATGAGCTCTAGCTGGCAGCTTTTCACGGGGGGGTCTATTCCTTGCAATCAAATTATGCGGCTGTAGAGTCAATATCAAGGAGCTGTTTGGCTCTTTACTATTCTTTGGGGAAAAACAGTGGCGCAACGCGTAGAAGTTCAATTGCTTGATGATCTCAACGGAGAGGAAGCCCAGGAAACGGTTCGATTCGGAATCGACGGGCACAAGTACGAGATCGACCTGACCATACAGCACGCCACGCAGCTGCGTGATGCCCTGTCGCCGTACGTTCATAAAGCCCGCAAGCCGATCTCACGCAACGCAGCGCTGAGCACAGGAGCGAGTCTGTCCATGACACGTAAACGCGAAGAGCTTCAGCGAATCCGCGAATGGGCCAAAGGGAACGGCCACAACCCAAGCTCACGCGGTCGCATTTCCCAGACTGCTTTGGATGCTTATGTCGTAGCGCAGAATACTTCTGGGAAAGGGAACTGAATGAAGCAGTTTTCGCTCAAGCACAATGGCTCAAACCTCGTCGTCGAATTCGATCAGTCGGCGCTCTTTTGGTATCGAGCGCGCCTAGTCGTTGATAATCAGGTTGCCGATGAGAGGGCTCTGTTCCTGGGATCTGCGCGGTTGCGCGCGACACAGCCAGACGCGGTGGTTGTTGATGCCAGAGTCGGATGGTTCGGTCCCAAGTCGGTTGTTCTGGCGGCTGATGGTCGGCAGATACCTTTCAGCAAGGACTGAGTAGCTACTCCCGACCACTGTCTGGCCACACTACTCCTTGACCGGTAACCCGGGAGCGCGGAATATGCTCTCCTGAGCGAAGACGAGAGCGTCGGGGAACGCGCAGCGAATCACACTTGGTCGTTCATGTCGGCTATCGGCGGTGCTGTTTTCGTGACTCTTTTCGGCAGTGTTCTGGCCTCCGGCAACGGTGAGCTCAAGTTTGCATTAGCGACGCCGTGGGAAGAGCGCTTCTTCGAGTGCAGCCCTAATTTCCCCGGGGTGCTGGACAGCCCTTTCTTGCCGTTCGTCGTCGCAGCCATTGTCGCGGTTCTGGTCTCCACTGCGGTGGAATCATTCACAGCAGCCCAGAGACGGCGGTCATCCTAAGCTTGCCGTGCCCTGGCCCGGAGGTGCCTTACGTATTTTGGTGGATTCCAATGCGGCCATGAGGCGGCGTGCATTCTCGGGGGAACTCAGCAGGTAGCTGGCTTTTTTGAGCGAGTCATACCGATCCTTGGACATCAACACTGCGGATCCACGACTAGAGATGATCTCGACATCGACGCAATCGGCGTTCACTCGTTCAATCAGGACTGTGAGGTCTCCGCGTGCTTCGGTGGCTGTGATCGCCATGGTTTTCTCCTCAATACCCTATTCGCGGGATATCGGTTGCTCTGAAGCCTGCGCTGCCTTCTCTGCAGTCCGCGCGCTCATGATGGCGGCAATGATGATGACGAAGGCGCCCACCAGTCCGTGACTCCCACCCAAATCAGCCATTCCTGCTGGCCAATCTAGAACCACACCGATCCCGAAAAGGACAGCTAAGAACCCAACGGGCACCAGGATCGGGGCTGCAGCCGCGTTGGCTGCCTGCCAGACTTCCGGACTCCGTCGAACCGACCTAGTCCGGATGCCGATGAACCTGTTGGGTTTCAGTACACCCTTGGCGGCCAGGAAAACCGGCAATCCAAGAGCGAGACCAAGAGCAATGAATATCCACCCCGAAGTCACTGGCCGAAACCTGACGACCTGATGTTCGCAGCAGATCGCGCTGAGAGGCGCTCGGAAAGGTAGCGCTGGATAGCTTGCTTCATACGCACAGGCTACGTGGTTACCGTGGATACGGGCAGAGCAACGGCCGATTCAGTGAAAGTAAAGCCAATACCGCGAACATCAGGGGGACGGCCTGCATTCTATTGGAACGCTACTGATGCCAGCCCTCGAAGATTGTCTCAACACGCACTCATGAGGGGAGTTCAGTTCATGCCATCTGCAATTCGGCTATCTCCGAAAACTGAAGCGCGCTTGGACCAACTGGCCGCATTGGACCAGCTCAAGTGGGAATACCAGTTGGCGCAGAAGGCCGCCGATGTTCGTGCAGCCGATCACGACACCGTCACCAGTTTGGCCGTGCGGTGCGATCTGAGCTTCGACAGATGAGAACATCCGGCTGGACTAAGCCAGGGATGAATGCTCTGAATAGTTGGCTAAAACCTGGATCACTGCCGGTCAGCGAAAAATCTACTGCCCGCGCCGCTGGTAGAAGTGACTGGCAACCACACTCACGTAGTGCTGTTCGCCCATCGTCCTCTGACAAAAATGGATAAGTAAGACAGGATCCGAGCCGTCTATCTTCATACTTGTCTCCGGTACGTGGGGCTGCCCGGTAACGATCGTTACCGGGCATGCTGACGGTCGTGTCCAATTCTCGCCAGACTAAGAGTGTCTGACTCTGCTGTGATGTATTTATGACTTCAAAACAGAACGCTGCCTCCCTTGCTGACCAGAAAATCATTTCCCTCGCATTTAGGAATCTGTGCTTGGCGAGAGAGCTCGTTCTTCCAAATGCTTGGGATGCGGCATCTGCGATCTGTCTGGCACGAGCCGGAGCGCCCGCTATCGCGACCACAAGCGCGGGGATTGCTTGGGCGGCCGGCGTGCACGATGGCGGTGGTCTCGGTCCTGGCGATGCGATCGCGGCCCTGATCAAGATTGTTCAAGCTACGGATCTGCCCGTCACAGCCGATATTGAGAACGGATATTTCCTTGACGAGCCTGGCCTGATTCGAATAATTCAACAGGTCTTGGATCTTGGTGTTGTCGGAATCAATGTGGAGGACTCTAATCGATCTCAGCTTATGGACGCGGATGCACAAGCCGATCGGATTGCTATCATCCGCCAGACAGCTGATCGTTACGGCGTTTCCTTATTCATCAACGCGAGGGTGGACACGGCCTTCTTTGGCTCGTCTGATCCAGCCGAACGGGATGCCGACTCCATCCGTCGTGCCGAGAAATATATTGATGCTGGAGCCGACGGGATATTTGTCCCCGGAGTGACCGATCTACCTACTATTTCGCGTCTCGCTGGAAACCTCAGCGTACCGCTGAACATCATGACCGGGCCGGGATGCCCATCTGTCAGAGATCTCCTAGCAGCTGGAGCTGGCCGTATCACAACAGGGATGGCTGGAGCGCTAGCGTGCTACGAAGTCATCGAAGCCTCAGCTAGGGAACTGCTCCAAGAAGGAACATACGATCGGCTAAGTCCGGCGCTGGACTTCTCAAGCTTTAACGCCGCTATGATGGGCGCGAAGCTCACAAGCCGCTAGGCAAGTCTGGATTGACGGGCGCTAACCTAATGCCCTGAACGCCTCGCTAACCATCGTTTCCGGGCACACCTACGATACGGATGAAGCGCGCAGCACGCGAGCTACATGGGTAGCAACCCACGCGGCGTCGAACGGGCGGCTACGCAGCAACCAGCGGTGGAAGATCGGAGCGACGAACAGCTCGGCAATTCCGTCTGGGTCGGTCACGCCTCCCCGACGTAGGCGATCAGAGATTCCGTGAAGCTGCGGAGCAAGAAGCATCTCTCGGAACTGCGCGGCTAGACCCTCGTTTGATTGAATTTCCGCTGTAACGGCGCGCAGCAGCGGCTCCTGAGTTGGGTCGGTCAGCTCCGCAATAGTCGCCACCGCCAGCCCCTCTAGGTCGGTGGCGAGGTTCCCGGAGTCCGGAACTACGACGTCGCCGCCCTCGTCCGCGCTGCGGGCCAGAAGCGCATCGAACAGAATCGCACCCGTCGACGGCCAGGTTCTGTAGAGCGTCTGTTTACTTACGCCGGCCCGCGCTGCCACCCCCTCCATCGTGAGCGTGCCGACTCGACTTTCACACGCAAGGGACAGCACAGCCTCGTGCACCTTGCTACGGGTTCGTTGACGCGCCATGCAAGAACACTACACTAGCAAACGAGACGGTCCGTCCAGTTTAAGATATGATGTCAGTATGACTTCCCTACAGACATGGATGATCACCGGAGGCAATCGCGGGCTCGGACGGGCACTCACCCTTGGCGCTCTTGACGCTGGACACGCCGTGGTTGCGACTGTACGAGGCGAACATTCTCTTCCTAAACACGACCGGCTAACAGTGCAGACGCTCGACGTTCGTGACCGACGCGCGGCGCACGAAGCAGTAGAGCTGGCGGCGGCACGCCTGAGACGACTCGACGTCCTCGTAAACAACGCCGGCTACGGCCTAGTCGGGGCTATCGAGGAAGCATCCGAAGAAGATGCCCGCGCGATTGTCGACACAAACTTGCTCGGCCCGCTCTGGCTGAGCCAAGCCGCGATCCCAATCATGCGCACTCAGGGCGCGGGACACGTCGTCCAGATATCGACCGTGGGAGCGGTAGGAACTATGCCAATGCTCGGCCTCTACAACTCCACCAAATGGGGTCTTGAAGCGTTCAGCGAGGCGATGGCCTCGGAGGTTCGGGGGTTCGGAATCCGCGTGTCTCTCATCGAGCCCGCCGCTCTCGACACGGACTGGGCCGGAGACAGCATGCGGTTCAGCTCGCCGACGATCAGCTACGACGATCTACGGACCGAGCTGTTCGGTACTAATGAGGTTCCGTGGCCGCAAGACGATTCGGGCGGCGGTATGACGGCGGAAGATGCCGCGATCGTGATCCTCTCCCGAGTAGCCGCTCAGGATGACCATCGGCTACGGATACTCGTGGGCGACGACGCCCCCTCTCAAGTCCGGGCAGCTCTCGATCTTCGACACAAGGACTACGCTCGCGATCCGCGATTTTTAACCACCTAGCCCACTAAATCAATCATTTCTGGACGCCTGTATTCGCAGTCACAGGCTGATAGCCGGGATCAATGTACGGCGCGGTGCTTGAGTTGACCCTGACGTTACGTCAGTCTCTACTGTCGACGTCATGGCTATAACGGTTCTGGATACGAGCGTAGGGATGGAGGCCGTGCTAGCGGCTCCCATCGATGACCGGGTGGACGTGCTTCGTGACATGCTCGCTCCGGTTGAGGGAATGTTCCGGTACTTCCCGGGAGATGTTGACCTTGCGGCGATGCACGCGATGAGCTTCGGGTTCCCCCTTGGTCGGTGCGTGGATGAAGTTCCCGGGGCGCTTAAAAAGCTTCGGGATGCTGATGTGTGGGCGCGCATCAGCAACGCAATGACCCGAGCCATCGACGTTCAGTGCGCTGCGGCTCCTCGCATTAATGTTCCCGACATTGTGGTCCTTCTCGTGCTGGGCGACCCCGAGGATGAGTACTTCATGGGTCCGCTACGTGGCTTCAGCGGAAACGGCAGCGCGACTGGTTATGTGTCACTGACGCTTTGGCCCACCGAAGAGAACCTTGCCCGGGTCGAATCCGCCGCAGTACACGAACTCAACCACAACCTTCGTTACGCACCAGGAGGGATCATCTGGGACCCTGCCAGTGTGGTGGTCGGTGAGCAGGTCGTATCGGAAGGGTTGGCTGATGCTTTCGCACGGCAACTCTACGGGGATGCCGGTTACACGCCCATCGGCCAGCCTCACCTGGCTGATGATGCGGTTCTCGCGAAGGTCATCTCCGGGCTGAGGATCCAAGGGATGCAGAACTTCACGGCCTGGGTTCATGGTGATGACTCCGCTAGACGATTTGGATGCGAGCCAGTGGGCCTTCCAACGGGGGCCGGCTACGCGGTCGGAAACCGTCTCGTCGATCTCTACCTGAGTTCTACCGGAAGAACAGCGGCTGACGCGCTGCACGTGCCCAGCCAAGACATCATCGACGTCGCCCTGACAACTATCAGCTGACCCATCACTTCCACACGGCAGTATCCGGGTCCACACCATGGAATAGAGCGTTAGCGTCTATGACCTGCTTGAGCCAACCAGCCAAACCTGGCTCCGCCTGCTCATAATGCGTGTGGAGACCCGGTTCTGTCACATACCCGCATGCGAGCAATACGTGCATCGAGTGGGTGCAGTGGAAGTACTCGCTCATCACTTCGCGATGCTTTTCTGCCAAAACATTCGCCCGCTCACTGGCAGGCAAAGTACCGGTACGTTTCGCTTCAGCCAAGGTGTTTGTAACCTCTTCCATGGATGTTGCGACCTTGTGCCAGTCGGCCTCGGTGCGGGTTGCTGACCGTTCCGTATATTCGGCCCATTGTGTCGAATCGGCCCATTGCTCGCGTGCCTTCGTCGTCCAGGTCGGGTCCCACTGCTCCCCGAACACCCGGGCCTGCGCCGCTGCGGATATGAGGATGCCTTGCTCCTCAGCCGCGAGCAGCCGTTCGACCTCCTGATCCACGCCTTGAAAGTGCCTGATCTTCGTCGCCAGCTCTAGCCGCCGGCGCTCCAGTTCTTCTCGCCGCTCAGCTGAACCTGCTTCGAGGAGGGCAGGTATTCGTTGCAACGGCACACCCAGGTCCCGAAACAACAACACCCGCCGCAATCGCGCGACGTCGCCGGCAGAGTATGTTCGATATCCCCCACTCGTACGCCCCGAAGGTACAGC
Organism: Arthrobacter flavus; assembly: GCF_039526005.1. NCBI lineage: Bacteria > Bacillati > Actinomycetota > Actinomycetes > Micrococcales > Micrococcaceae > Arthrobacter > Arthrobacter flavus. The sequence goes on from NZ_BAAAIJ010000048.1 coordinate 10,934, forward strand.
AACCCCACACTGGTGCCAGTGATGCAGAGTCCGGACGCTCACCCCCAGATGTGTCGCTACCGCGCCGATGATCTCAGGTCCGTTCACGGGACATCGACCCCAAAGGTAAGCAGTTTACTGACGTCTGAGCCTTCCTGTTTCCGGAACCGGAAGTTCGATGATCGTGCCGTAATCCTGCTCCCACCCGTAGTCAACACTTTTCACACGCAATACGCTCGGGCTTGCCTCGACAATTTGAACATTGATCGGTTCATCGCGCTCAGCGATGGACAGCACCCATGTATCCGCCAAATAGCTCAACCCAATGCTTTCTAGCACCTGGAAAGCATCGTACTCATCTACGGCATCACCAAGCCCATACCCGAACACTGTGACAGGGACGAAAGACGCACCCTCCGGAACGAGGTACCCGAGCAACTCCCCATCGTCTTCGCGGTAGTACGGCACCCACTCAGAAGAAATCATCACCCGATCCTACTAACACGACCGCCGGGACGAAGCGACGAAGCGCGGCAAGTGGCGCTGAAAGCGCCCGCTCCAACACTGCCGCCTACAACCGGCTGGTTGCTTCCCACATCGACAACCTAACTGGGAGCCCGAACGCGCGCTCCTGCATCTCGCAAACCATCGTTATCGGTCAACAGCGGCGCCCGCGATGAGCACGAGGGCCAGCGCGAGGGAGGTTATGCGCTCGGGCTTGCCGATCCACTCGCGATCAATTGCCTCACGGTCGATCATTGCTTGCAGTCCGTCCTCATCGACGTTGGAGGCAAGGGTGTTCGCAAGCCAGGAACGGGCTGTCTTCATATCCTCGGCCGTAACGGCCATGCCGTGGGGCGGAGGACCATCTATCCGTTGGACCTCGGCCGCGCTGACGGTCCGTGCGTTCAATGCTTCGATGCAGCCGTTGAGGGTGGCATGCAAAGGGATCAGCGACTTGTCTAAATCCTTCGGACTTCTCTACCTGACACAGAAGAATACTGCGTTGTACAGTCAGCTATCGAGAACACCTTTTTGATTCATGACGATTATTTTGGGAGTAAACAGATGGTGCAGCGTGTGCAGTTGCAATTGGTTGATGATCTGAACGGTCAGCTGGCCCAGGAAACCGTCCGGTTCGGGATCGATGGCACGAAGTATGAAATCGATTTGACGAAGGAGAATGCTGTACAGCTGAGGGCCGCTGTTGCTCTGTACGTGGACGGGGCACGTAAGGCGGCCAGCAGCCGTCAGGGCCAGAGCGTACAGGCCGGGCTCTCCGCAACTCGAAAGCGCGAAGAACTCCAGCGAATCCGCGAATGGGCACAAGCTAACGGTCATAATCCGCGTGCACGAGGCCGGGTCCCCCACTCAATCCTGGACGCCTACAACAAAGCTCACAAGTAGGCTGCACTCTCAAACGGCGGGTTAATCATTAAGTAATCAATTAGCGATCTGATCGAGGATTTCACCCCCATTCGAAGCAAGCCAGCAGATCAAAAATGAACTGGATCAAAGGGTTACGGGGCGGTTGCGATGAGGGGTTGGCCATGCCTCTCATGTGTGCGGCTAAGGATCAAAGCGTCGCCGGTTGGGAGAAATAGTCTGAAAAGTGGATCCGGCATGCCCTGCGCGGCGGCAATCGCGCACATAGCCGGCACCGGCCCGAACGTTGCATGGAATCTTGAGATCCATCGTCTACGAGCACGCTAAGGGGGCTCTTCGCGGTTCGTGGTGATTTCCGCTGCTGAGGAGATGTTCAGGCGGCTGTTCTAGCGGCGCTTCTCAATAGGATA
>NZ_BAAAIJ010000049.1:0-1281 GCF_039526005.1 Arthrobacter flavus
TGAGGTGTGTCAAGTAAGTGAGACACGGGATAGTCGTTTTTCGGGTTAAGCGGCAGTCTTTTGCTGCAGCTGGTTTTGACGGTAGTTGGCCAGTGCCGTTGCCGGCGGTAGTCCGGCGTTTATGGTGTGGGGTCTCCACCGGTTGTAGAACACCTCGATATAGCGCATGACGGCCGTCCTGGCGGCCTTGTGGGTTTGGAAGCTGTAGTGGTGGTAGAACTCATTTTTCAGGGTGGAGAAGAAAGACTCCGCGACGGCGTTGTCCCAGCATTGACCGGTCATTCCCATGGACTGGCGGATCTGGTTGCCCCGGCACCAGGAGCCGAAGGCCTTGGACGTGTATTGCGATCCGTGGTCGGAGTGGAAAATAGCGCCGGTCTGAAGATGCCCGTGGTCCCGGGCCATCGTCATCGCGTCGATGATGAGCGTGGTCTTCATGTGTGGGGTCATGGACCAGCCGATGACCATCCGGGTGTAGAGATCGATGACGGTCGCCAGGTAAAGCCAGCCCTGGTCGGTGCGTAGGTAGGTAATGTCGCCGACGAGTTTCGTCCCGGGTGCCTGCGCGGTGAAGTCGCGTTTGAGGAGGTCCTCGAAGATCGGTGCAGAATCGTCGCTGATGGTGGTGCGTTTGAAGGCTCGCATTCTCTTGGCCTGCCACCCGTTCTCAGCCATGATCGCTGCGACCGTACCCACGGAGACTTCCGTTCCCGCGGCAGTGAGTTTCTGCTGGACCATCCGGTGCCCGGCGATCTGCTCAGAAGCCTTGAAAACCACCTGTACGGCCTTGGTGAGCTGTTCATGCCTGACCGTCGTGGCGGTTGGTTGTGTTTCCAGGGAGCGGTAGTAGGAAGCTCTGGGGACGTTCAGCTGGTCGCACATCCAGGTGACGTCTTCGGTGGCGCTCTGCACGTGGATAACGGTAAACAACTCCTCTACCGTTGCCCTGCTGCGAAGAACGCCGAAACTTTTTTTAGGAATTCGTTGGACCTTTCCAGCTCACGGTTGCGTGCTTCGAGGGCCTTGTATTTTTGCCAGTCCACCGGCCCTGGCCTCCCGTCATCGTGCTCGGGGTGCTCAAGTTTGAAATCCTTTACCCACCGGCGCAGCGCCCCATCGGAAACATCGAGCTGGCGGGCTACGGCCGACACTGATTCCTTCGACGTCAGCACCAGCTCCACAGCATCGGCCTTGAACTCGGCGGTAAAGACCGGCCGAGACTTTTTCTCAGACATAAGCACAATCCTCTCAAACCGTGTCTCACATCATTGATACACCTCA
>NZ_BAAAIJ010000050.1:0-610 GCF_039526005.1 Arthrobacter flavus
CAAACGATGGTTTGGGATGCTGCATTTATCCCGGTGAATTGGGTTAGACGTTGAGGGCTTGTTCCCAGACGGCCTGGTTATTTCGCACATAGGCGGAGGCGGCACGCCAGTGTTCGCCGTGTCCATCGGCATACATCGAGGCCCAGGGCTGGAACCCTGTTCGGTGGGATTCTTCGAGTAGCTCGTACATGGCTTGTGTCCGCTGGTTGATCGCGTCAGGCAGGGCCCGGCGTATTTCGATATCGGCGTCGTACCCGTCGATGAATGCTTTGAGGTTTGCTGCGGCTTCTTCTACTGGTTGCCCTTCGAACATAGAGCTAAAGGATTGGGCGGCGTAGGCCAAGTCCCACAGTCGTGTACTGGGGCCGGATCCGTCCCAGTCAATGAAAACCCATCGCTCTCCGATGATGAGGTTCCACGGGGCGAGGTCGTTATGACACATCAGATTCGGTGCCTCTGTCGGCAGGGGCAGGTTCCAGTCATCCCGGTGGGGGAGTGGGAATGTTTCGCTGGCGTCGTGGATCTGTCGGACCATTCGACCGACGCGGGTGAGGGCATCGATGCTGAGGGGCAGCTGGTTCAGGGCGAGGTCACCGTCGATGTATTCGAC
>NZ_BAAAIJ010000051.1:0-174454 GCF_039526005.1 Arthrobacter flavus
TGATTCGTGAATTTCCTCCTGTGTCCATTCTCGGACACGAAACTCACACAAACACTGGACTTCTACACGGGGACCCAACCAGTCCGGCCCCCACGGGGGAGGATTCTGATGTTAGAGCGAAAGGTCGCCAGGCCATCGTCCTCTACCTTCAGCTTTGCAACAGAGTCGTGGTTGTCATGGTTTCCTACGGAGACGACAAGGGTTTGCCCGAGATCAACCAGGGTCTGGTTGAGCCTTTTCTCAAACCTTCCGCGGTTCCGGCCCGGAAAGTCTAAGCCAAGATCTCCGACATGGATGAGGGTTCGCACGCCGGCTTTAGCCGCTGAATCGAGGCTGCCGAGCGCCCATCCCAGGTGCCCATGCCAGTCACCATAGATTGCGATAGGCGATGGGTCGGCTGTCATTTCCCCAGCGTAGTTCGACGAAGTGACAAACCATCTATTGGATCCGCAGCGTATACGGCAGGACCCTGAAGCATAGAATGAGGGACGTCGCCGCGAAGGGAGTCACATGCGACCACGCTCAAATAGCTCAGAGGATGAAAGTCACTCAGAAGCTGTAAAAATCGCGGTCATAGTCCGCGAGCTTAGCGAAGTTCTGACGCCGCGAATCGTTGCTGGTATCGCGGGCATCACCGATCCTCAGCAGGTCTGTGAGTGGGAAGCGGGTAAATCTGCTCCCACGGAACCTGCTCAATTGAGGTTGCGATTTGCACACAGCGTGCTCGGGGAAATACAGGCAGCGCGGCGCACGAGCGTCGCGCAAGCATGGGCAGTAACCATCAACCCGCGTCTGTACTACTCGACACCGGTCAAAGCGATTCGGGAAGGCCGTTTCATCGAGACGAAGGCAGCTGTACAGGCACTGCTGGAGGAAGCCTACGACGGCTGAAAGCCGCAATTGGTGTCTGAGGTGCATCGTCGGACGAATAAACGATTCAAGACAGCTCCCGATCTATCCGTCGCGTCCGCGCAGAAGCTGCCAAGAATTTCCAGGTATATGTGACCGATCGTCAACGTGCCCTCGGGGTCGGTTCTTTGCCGATATTCTCTAATAGTGAAAACTTCCGATCTCGCCCGGGTACGGGCCACGCTTTGGGCTGCTGCCGATGAATTGCGAGCTAACTCGAAACTAACGCCGGGCCAGTACCGCGACCCGGTGCTCGGGCTGGTATTCCTCGCCTATGCCGAGAACCGATTTGAGGCTGTCCGTGGCGAGGTCGAGGCGAACGCCAGCGCTCGAAACCCCGCGTCGATCGCGGACTATAAGGCAAAGTCCGTGCTCTATGTCCCCGATAAGGCACGGCTGTCGAGTCTTGTTGACCTGCCCGAAGGAGATGACGTCGGCAAGGCCATTGACGAAGCGATCAAGGCCATTGAGGAGCACAACCCCGAGCTCAAGGACATCCTGCCTCGCGGTTACCAGAAGCTGGAACGCTCGACCCTCATCGAGCTGCTGCGGCTATTTGCGCCGCTGCCCACACAGCTCGAAGGTGACGCTTTCGGCTTCATCTACGAGGACTTCCTCTCCAACTTCGCAGCGCAAGAAGGCAAAGGTGGTGGAGAGTACTTCACGCCCTACTCCATCGTCCGCCTCATTGTCGAGATCTTGGAACCGTTCCAAGGTCGGGTCTTCGACCCGGCATGCGGTTCGGGTGGCATGTTCGTCCAATGCGCGAAATTCGTACAGCGGCACCACGAGCCAGCGAGCCGCAAACTCTCGGTCTTCGGAGCGGAAAAGACCGAGGACACAGTTCCGTTAGCCAAGATGAACCTCGCGCTCCATGGGCTCTCGGGCGACATCCGCCAAGCCAACAGCTACTACGAGGACCCGCATGGCGCGGTTGGCGCCTTCGACTATGTGATGGCCAACCCGCCGTTCAACGTCGACAAGATCAAGAAAGAACAGCTTGCCGGCAACAAGCGATTCCCGTTCGGTCTACCGAAGGCCGACAACGGTAACTTCTTGTGGATCCAGCAATTCTACGCGGCGCTAACACCAAAAGGCCGTGCCGGCTTCGTCATGGCGAACTCGGCCGGCGATGCGGGCCACTCTGAGAAGGAGATCCGGAAGCAGCTGATCGAGTCTGGCGCCGTCGACGTCATGGTCGCGATCAGCTCCAACTTCTTCTACACCGTTACACTGCCGGTGACGCTTTGGTTCCTCGACAAGGCCAAGATCGGTACGCCGCGCGAGGACACCGTGCTGTTCCTCGACGCCCGGCACATCTACAACCAGATCGACCGTGCCCACCGCGACTTCAAGCCCGGCCAGATCGAGTTCCTGGCCAACATCGTGCGGCTCTACCGCGGCGAGGAAGTCGAGACCGTTGGAGGCAGCAACACACTACTCAAGGAGAACTTTCCCGACGGGAAGTACGCCGACGTCAGCGGTCTGTGCAAGGTCGCGACGCGCGCCGAGATCGAAGCCCAGAGCTGGAGCCTCAACCCCGGACGGTATACAGGTACCGCAGCGGTTGACGAGAGCGACGTTGACTTCATGGGAGATCTCGAAGCGCTGTACGAGGAGTTCACGATGTTGAACGATCAGGCTGAGGCGCTTCGCTCGAAGGTGGATGCCGCCGTTCAAGGGATACTAGACGCATGATTGGAGGATCCACGATCGGCGATTTGATCAACACGCTGATCGACTACCGGGGCAAGACGCCTTCCAAAACGATCTCAGGAGTTCCCTTGATCACCGCGAAGGTGATCAAAGGTGGCATCATTCTGGACGAGCCGCGGGAGTACATTGCGGAAGACAATTACGACGCCTGGATGAGACGAGGTTTGCCCGCTAGTGGCGACATTCTCATCACCACTGAGGCGCCGCTCGGGGAAGTGGCGCGAGTCGGGACCGAATCTCGGATCGCCCTAGCCCAGCGCGTCATTCTTCTCCGCCCTGACCCAGATAAGGTCGATCCGAGTTTCATGTTTCACTACTTGCGGTCGCCGCAAGCGCAGGCCGCTCTGAAGCGCCGTTCCAGCGGAACTACCGTTAGCGGCATACGGCAACCCGAACTCAGGGCCCTTGAAGTCCCTCTCTTGACGCGGCCCGCTCAGGAGGAGATAGGGGGCGTTCTCGACTCTATCGACGACCTGATCGCCAATAATCGGCGCCGAGTCGAGGTTCTGGAGGAGATGGTGCGGGCCGTCTACTGCGAGTGGTTCGTAAAATATCGCTACCCCGGTCACGGCCACGTGCGCATGGTTGATTCTGCCCTCGGTCCAATTCCGGAGGGGTGGGCAGTTGGCGTGATTGATGATCTTTTGTCGATAGTTAGGGCGACTGTCGCCCCCTCCACTATCGACCCTGATACTCCTGCCGTTGGCCTGGAACATATTCCACGGCAACGAGTTACTCTCGATGACTGGGGATCAGCGTCTGACCAAGGCAGCCGAAAGGGTGTTTTTGCGAGGGGTGACATCTTATTCGGCAAGATTCGTCCCTATTTCCATAAGGTCAGCATTGCTCCAATAGACGGCATTTGTTCGACGGATGCCATCATCATTCGTCCAAGTGAGGCGTATTGGGGCCAAGTGGTCGCGGTGGTGTCGAGCAAGGAATTCGTTGCTAATGCAACAGGTACGTCCAACGGAACCAAGATGCCACGCGCGGACTGGAAGGTCATCGGTCAGTGGCCCGTTGTTGTGCCTCCGGGCTCTCTTGCCGAGGCGTTCACGGGGATGGCTCGGGACCAGTTAGGGATGGCCGAGCGGCTCATGCTTGAGAACCGATCGCTGATGACCCTGCGTGACGTCCTGTTGCCAAAGCTGGTAACGGGGGAGATCGACGTGTCAACGCTCGATCTTCATGCATTGCTCGCGGAACAGGCAGCGTGATGACCCCCACAGGGCCTGAGTACCTCTACGTCGAGAAGCCGAGCATCGAGTTGCTGGCCCATCTCGGCTGGACTCCCGTGGATGCTTTTCACGAGATCTTTGGAGTTCAGGGCACCCTTGGACGTGATTCCCAACGAGACGTCGTACTCTCGCACCGACTTCGGTTCGCGATGCGCAAGTTCAACTCCGAAGACGTGCCCGACGCGTCCATCAGCGAGGCCATCGACGTGCTCACCAAGGATCGCTCGATCATGGATCGCGTTCGCGCCAACCGCGAGTTCCATGACTTGCTGCGTAATGGTTTCCGTGCGGAGTGGACCGAAGATAACGGTAACAAGCGAGCCGAAACCCTTTCGTACCTGGATCTTGCGAATCCTCACGACAATGACCTGTTGGCCGTGCAACAGATGTGGGTGAAGGGCAACCTGCACAGTCGGCGCCTCGACGTCGCTTTATTTGTCAATGGCATACCCCTGGTTCTGATGGAGTTCAAGGAACCCAACGAGCCGGTGAAGTCCGCGTACGACGACAACCTGACCGACTATCGCGACACCATCCCACAACTCTTCGTTCCGAACTGTTTCGTACTGTTGTCCAACGGCAGTGTCGCCAAAGTTGGTTCGACGTACTCGCCGTGGGAGTTTTTCAGCGATTGGATGGTCATAGACGCCCTCGGGGCCCGTGGCGTGATCGCCTTGGAGACAGCCCTGCGCGGCACCTGTGACCCAGTAGTGCTGCTTGACCTCCTCGCGAACTTTGTCGCCTACATGGAGCGCCCGGGTGGACTGATCAAGGTCTTGGCGCGTTCGCACCAGTACCTCGGAGTAAATGCAGCGATTGAGAACCTTCACCATGCGCGCGTGGAGCAGGATAAACGCCTCGGTGTCTTCTGGCACACCCAAGGTTCGGGCAAGTCGCTGTCGATGTTGTGGTTTACTCAGAAAGTGCTTCGCCAGGTGCCAGGCAAGTGGACGTTCGTTATGGTTACAGACCGCACCGAACTCGACACCCAGCTTCATGGAGAGTTTGCCGACGCCGGGGCGATCTCGCCGGAGGCTCGGGTGCATGCAGAGTCCGTCGCGCACCTGCGCCAACTGCTGGCTGCAGATCATCGGTACGTGTTCACCCTGATTCAAAAGTTTCAGCCGTCCAAGGGTCTGGGGGAGCAGCAGATGCCCGTCCTCTCAAGCCGGGGGGATGTCATCGTCATTACCGATGAGGCGCACCGAAGCCAGTACGACACGTTGGCCCTCAACATGCGCAGGGCGTTGCCGAATGCCTCGATGATGGGCTTCACCGGCACCCCGTTGATCGCTGGCGAGGAGCAGGCGACCCGCGAGCAGTTCGGTGAGTACGTCAGTATCTACAATTTCCGCGATGCCATGCAGGACGGTGCGACTGTCCCGCTCTACTACGAGAACCGCATCCCCGAACTCCAGCTTGTCAACGAAAACTTCTCAGACGAACTTGACGCGCTTCTCGAAGAAGCCGAGCTCGACGAGGACGCTGAGGGCCAGTTGGCTCGCGCCTTTGGTACGCAGTACACGCTCCTGACGCGTCCTGAGCGTCTGAGGACCATCGCCAAGGATCTCGTGACTCACTTCGTGGGCCGCGGCTTCACCGGCAAGGCGATGTACGTCGGGCTCGACAAAGCCGCGGGAGTGCGGATGTACAACTTTGTTAAGGAAGCCTGGGTTGAACATCTGTACGAGTTACGGGCTAAGCATGATGCGCTCCCTGAGTTGGAGCGTCCCTGGCTCGCATCGCGGATCGAACTGATGGAAACCACTGACATGGCGGTGGTGGTGTCGCAGAGCCAGAACGAACTCAAGATGCTCGATGACCTCGGACTCGACATCCGGCCACACCGCGAGCGAATGAATCGTGAGGATCTTGCCGAGAAGTTCAAGGACTCAACGGATCCGCTGCGCTTGGTGTTCGTCTGCGCGATGTGGATGACCGGCTTCGACGCGCCCAGCGTCTCAACCGTCTATCTCGACCGACCCATGAAGAACCACACTCTGATGCAGACCGTCGCTCGCGCCAACCGCGTCTTCCCAGAGAAGGACAACGGTCTGATCGTCGACTACGTCGGCGTCTTCAGGAATCTTGAGAAGGCTCTCGCTATCTACGGAGCCGCAGAGACCGGACAGCCGCCCATCGAGATCATTGACGCGCTCTCGGGCGAGCTGGAGGCCGCAGTGGCCGAGCTGTTCCAGTTCTGCTCCGACGTCGGGTTCGATCTTGCCGTGATGCGTGACGCGGAAGGGTTCGATCACATCGCAAAGCGCGACGCCGCAGTCGAGGCACTGCTGGTGGACGAAGACACCAGGACTGACTTCCAGCAGAAGGCCCGTCAAGTACGCAAGCTCTTCAAGGCACTCCTCCCGGATCCCAAAGCAGCCGCCCAACAGCGCAACGTAGTCGCGATCCGTGTCCTTGCCGAACGCATCGCAGATGTCACGCGATCGCCCAGAGCCGACCTACGAGTGGTCGCCGATGCGGTCGACGCCTTGCTCGACCGATCGGTAGGTGCGGAGGAGTACGTCATCAGGGCGGCTGCAGAGGGGACCAATCCCGACCCCTTGATCGACCTCTCCTTGATTGACTTCGAGGGATTGGCAGCCAAGTTCGCAGGTCGCAAGCGAGCCGAGACGGACCGGCTGGCCCAACTACTCCGTGAGCAGGCCATCGGAGCAGCGACCCGAAACCCAACTCGGTACGAACTCGTCGAGCGCATCGAACGGTTGATCTCGGAGTACAACGCCGGAAGCGTGAACATCGACGAGTACCTCAGACGCCTAATCGACTTGTCGCAGACCCTTACCGAAGAGGAGAGACGGTCTGCTCAAGAGGGCATGACAGAGGAGGAACTCGCGATCTTTGATCTGCTGACCCAGCCCGATCCCGTGCTGACCGACGTCGAGCGCGACACAGTGAAGGACAGCGCGAAAAGGCTCCTGGAACATCTTCACGCCAAGCTCGTTCAGGACTGGCGTCGGAAAGTTGACGTGATGAATGACGTGGACAGCACAATCCGCCGGGTGCTGGACCTAGGATTGCCCGAGCTGCCTTACACTCTCGACATCTTCACCTCGAAGGTTCAACTCGTCTTCGACCACGTCCTCACCGCTTACGGCGACGATGGCAAGAGCGCCTATACCACTCGGGTCGATTCTCAGGCATCAGAAGAGAGCCCCCAGTACGCCGGAAGGCTAGATGTGAGCAAGATCGCTGATGATGTTGTGGCACGCATCCATGATGACCCCGTTTTTGCCGCTTACGTTGCGGAGCAGTTGGGCGCTACCGACGTCTCATGAGCTTCCGATTGCTCTGATGCTCAGGCCAGGTATTTCATAGAACACCTTCATGATGGCGACCATTCGCTTGGCGCGACAGCGAGCAATTGCTAAGCGGCTCACAAGTAATCACCGAACGGTGCATAAGACTTCCAAACCACCGCCAATTTGCGCTGCGATTGGCCTGCCGCCTCAGTCGCCCATTCGGAGCCCCTCCTGTTGCTGTACCAAGCGCTCGGTACAGCAACCGTCTCAGGGGAACGGGAGGCGAAGCCTACCAATACACGTTTATCCCACACGATGAATGCAAGGGAGTCCAGCGTGCAGCTGGCTCGGTGGTCTTGCCTTCTTGTTCCGGACGGGTCTAGGCAGCTCGCCCCGATGTCGAAACCGCTAAACGTAGGACCCATCAACGAAGGCGTTCGCCGCTTCCATTACCGTTTGATCCCGTCCTTGACTCAGGGCATCCAGTGGCCGCTCGTCATCCAATATCCGGTTACTGGCGTGCAGCCACTGCCCGACTCCAGGCGCCGAGAGCGAATCAGACAGCACCATAATAATGTCGCGCAGTCCGATAAGCTTGGTCTGTACCTTGGTTCCGGGCCTTGTACCGCCTGCCTCCCACCCCGACACCACTGTCAAGTCCTCGTGAACTACCTCAGCAATATCGGTCAGACTCACGCCGTATCGATTGAATACTTTGACGAAGTCGGATGCTTCTATTTTTCCGCCCGTTTCATTCACCCCCATCGGGCTCCCGAATATGAATCGAACATAGCCCGATCGCACGTATAAGATCGGGGCTGAAGGCCTTTCGCCGCGATTATCATGTCTTTCAACTTGCTCAAACGTCCTGTCGGTCTTCGAGGAAGGCCTCTAGGGCAACGGCCACCTCCTGGTGCCGGTCCTCCCGGATCGCGGTCAGCGGGGTGTCTCCTTTCAAGAAAGGGTTGCCCCCGATGAACCACGCCCGGGCAAGGTCGGGGGTCTCGGCATCCATCAATATGACCCAGGTGTGGTGCGCAAGCTCGAGGCGCTTCCGTATAGCAGGTTCTGGGACGGTTCCATTTGGCAGGGCCCACTTATGGGGGAGCTTGGCGTCCTTCGAGCCAGCTAGGGTAGCAACCAGCAGCATTCCCAGGTGGCTGTTGAGGCGTTGAATCATCTCGTGGACAGCGGGGAGCGCGGTGTGCCCATGGTCCTGTGCTATACCGTCTTCGATGCCCATGACATCAGAATAGCTGCTTAGCTAAACTGCTGAGCTGGTAATCGAACGGGCGGCGGATGCAGGAATTTGCATTTGCCATTCTGTCTGCAGTCCCGGGGGTCGACGGTGAGCGTTCATTTGGGTAAAAACGTGCCACTCACTTCGGATCGGGTTCAGAGGAAAGCCTTGTCCTCGTGTTGCTTTTTGAACGACCGCGACGGTGCGGCGCAACCGTCGGAAGGTTAGACGGCTTGGTGAATAGATCAAGAACGTCCACCCCGAGGACTTCAGCGACATCCCAAAGACGCTCGTAAGCCAAGGTCCGACGTCCCCATTCGACGCTGACCACCATGCTCCGGTGCAGCCCCGCCTCCAGGCCGAGCGCCTCTTGAGTGAGATCTCGTGCGATGCGTAGCTCTCGGATGCGCGCCCCAACCTGCTCACGCCGGTTTTGCCACGCTTGCAGCCTGGTTGGCGAAGTTTCTGAAGGTCGGATAGGCACACCCAATGGCACTATAGTGAGTCACTGTTGTCTGTCGCACTAGTGCGACATGAGAGCCAGATCATAATCCACATGGAAGGAACCAACATGGCCGTCTCTGTCATCCTTGATCTGACCGGAGCGGTCTCTATTAAGGATCTGGAAAAATTTCTCGACTTCGTTCCGGAGGGTTTTGACTCGCAGAGAGACCTGCGAGTCGCATCCACCGACCGCTTCCGTTCCGAAGGATTACCGGACTTCTTAAAGATGCCGTTGCCTACGGCCGCAATTGAAACAGGTAAGCCGGTGTCGCCTATAAGAAGCCCTCAGCTGGAAGTTTGCACTTCCTTCGAAAGCGGTCCCGAGGACTAGATCCGGTGGCTAGTAGGGTCAGACGGACGTTGCATGCCAGGGATGTCTTAGTTGTACCGTCCGTCTCGCTGGTGCTTTCCCCAAGGTTTCAAAACAGTTAGGTAGCCAGGTGTGCGTCATACGGTGAGGTATAGAGGAGGCGGGACCTGCTAATCCTCAAAAGCAGGATCGACTTTGAAACTCCGAACCGTCCGCGGGAAGCTCCGCCAAGCCTCCGTCGTGCCCGGAATTGCCCCTGCGCGACCTTTATCCCGGCGGTATGTCTCCATCTATGCTCCGTGGACATACGCGGAACTTATCGCTCGAAATCCCCGATTTGGTCTCGCGGATGGAATCCGGCATGTCGATCATGAAAAAGCTCATGAAACACTGCGGTTTGCGATCTAATAAAAGGTATGGGTCGGAATAAAGCGAAAAAGCCGAAGAGACAAAAGAAGTACCCGAAGGTGAGCTTGTCCGCAACCTTAAGCGCCTATGATTCGAACCAGCTGTGGGCCTTAGTAGTGGCTGGAGGTGCCAGCCCCTTTCTCCGCCGGCGCTGGATCTCTATTTCAAGTCTCGTCCATGAGATTTCGAAGATGCCACTCGGCGGCTCGCGTGACGTCAATCCAGCCTCGATAAACGAACTGATCACTGCTGCTCAGTCGGAATACCCAGCAATTTCGCAGAATGAAGATTTTCTTCCGGCGGATCCACGGATGAACGTTCGAGTTCGTTTGGGGGACTCAACTGTTCGGCTATTCCCTGGTTGTGTTGAGCGCCCAGTTGCGGATGTGGACCGAGCTCATCTTCTAGCCTCGGTCGTAGATGATGAACTTGTCACGAGAATGGGTTTTGGTGTTTCACATCTTCTTCAGGTGGTGCTGGGCTACGCAGACATCGCGATCCAGCGCTTCGCCCCTGCGTGGGACGGAGTTGTCGATAATGAAGACAATATACCGAGGCTTTCAACGGCCGAGATTGAAGCCGCTTCGGTCCTCGTCAAACTGGGAACTCCCGATGCTCTAGTGTCCAGCGAGGAACTACGCCGGGCTCTAGATTGGTTAACTTGCGACGCATCTGATCTCGAGTATGAGCTCGCCAATCCCCAAAGCTGCTTCGGGCGGTACGTTCGCTACAGGCCCAGCGGGGGCGAGGATCCCCGGTGGCTACCGTTAGCCTTCCTGCCCGAAGCTCTCGGTCTTGCAGTGGGTGAGTTAGTGGAAATGGTTGCGAACGAGCCATCTATACGGCGCAAGTTCGCGCAGTCCGTAGCGGCCGATGTGCGTCAACAGTTATGGCGCTTCACAGACCTTTTAGAGGGATCCCCAGACTCAAACGGATTACCAGTGGTGACGCCTGCCAACGTTGTCCAGTGGATACTTCCTGTTGGAGAGAATCTAGCTCTGCTAGTGCAGGTTATGTCAGAAATCGATGTGCATCGATTGAATTTTCCAGATATTCCTGCGGCATTGAAAGCGGCGAAAGATTCAATGTCCGGTGACGACGACGTAGAGATAGCCCTACCTCTCGGAAGGGCGCGTGTGCCCGGCTCTGTAGTTTTGATTCCGCTACTTGTAGTCGCCACATCGCATCACATCATGACTCCGCAGGTTCCCGGAATAGCCTCGATGGCGTTGGACGATTTGAGATGGATCTCAACCTCCGCTGATCATGAGGGCGATTTGCTTAACTTCTGCCGGGACCTGATCCGTGCGGACCTCCCTGAGATGTTTGGTTTCGAGACGATCAACTATTGGGAGTGGTGGCGAGCTAACGGAAAGAGCTTCTTCTCTGGGGGCAAGGCGCCGTCGTTCATGTCACTAGCACCCCATTCGGGGGAGGAGGAGTGGCTCAGAGCTGCCACGTGGACACCAACTGAAGAATCCTTGGCTACCTTAGGTCTTCCAGCCTTGAGGGAAACTGTTGGTCTTGATCGCGTTCGGGCGGGGGGCCCGACAGAGGTCCATTCTTGGACGGCAGCGAAGTCCCCGCCCGGCAGCTCTTTCTTCAAGAAGCCAGTTAGCGGTTCAAAGCACGAACGCCCTTCTGCCAAAGGCTGGTCGCTTCATCTGGGAGCCGTTCCTGTCGCCATCTCCTCGGCGGATGAGGCTTGGGACACCCGGGACCACCGGCAGATCCTCAGCGACGTTGCCGGCTCGCTGACTTTTGGCATACGCGGAGTCGATGATGCGTGGCTCGCCGCCCATGCCAACACCAACCTTGATGGCCATATAGTGATTCTCCAAATCGCTGACAGCGAGAAGCCAGGAGATCGGTTCATCTGGCCGTCTGGGGTCAGTATTGAAAAGCACGACCAAACCACGATCGCCCATTCCACAGTAGAGATTTCGTTCGAAAGGCTTATTGACCTTGGAAACAACGATCCCAACAGAATAAAAAGCGAGATGGCAGCAGCCATCCAAGACCTGCTCATCGCGTGCCAAGTCCCCGAGGATGAAGCAACTCGTGTGGCAGAGCAGTGGCGCGCGGCAAAGCCGACCATGACCTTGCATGTCGCGAATACTCCGACGACTAGGAATAATTTGCGGGCGCCCGTAAGCGTCGATCACGCTTATCTTTCCGCTGTGGATCGACTGATCGCCGAAGGCGTACATCAGCAGAGAGTGAAGCCCGGTCTATATAGCGGTGACGAAGCAAAGGCTTTGGATCGTGACGTTCTCGCGGTGGTTGCTCTGCAACTGCTCGAAGCTCGACTCAGCGCATACGCTGCCGACCGACTCGTGCTGTTCGGAATGGAGCAGCTAAGTCGATCGGTAGATCATTACAATCGCCGGTTCAGGGACATCAACGAATCTGCCCGATCTTTGGATTTGGACTGGGATCCGCTCGAACTAACAACCAAAACTCTGGCTGAGAGTGTCACGATACGACGCTGTAATGAGATAGCGGTTGAGGCAGCTTTGCGGTTCAATCCGACCGGGTCTTCGGTGCCGGGTGATGTAGCTTGGGGTGAGATACTCGCTGCCGCCAATGCGTATCTGGAAGCCACTATGCGCAGCGAAAATGTGCATAATCAGCTGGCGCCATCAGCCATCAAGATTAGCGACTCTTTCGAGATAACTGTTGAGGCCTATGCTCCGGGCACGTCCGCTCAATCTGTCGTTCGCCACACATACGACATGGATGTTCGCTCTTACAGCGACGCGCTAGCACGGCAACGCCTTTCCGAAGATAGCTGGCCAGAAACAGAACCTGACGCGGCCCTGCACGCGGTTCTGGAACAGCAGATGTTGATCGCTTTTGGCGCTTCATCCCAGGACATCTACTCGGTCCTTTTCGCTCTTGCCCATTGGGAGTTGGACGATAAGAACGTAGATGTAGCCCGAGCTTCTAGACAACAGATCGTCGACATGGTTGTTGAGTTGTCGACGCTGGGTATCGAAACCGACGGTCCAGCCCGTATTTCCGCGGCTTTGACCGTGCTCACTAGCCTTCAGGGCTCGTTTGAGAACGAAGAATGGCGGCCGTGGCATGCCAGGACAAGGAAAAGCAGGCTGCTGATCCAACCACTTCCTGTCCTAAGTTCAGGAGAATACGTGGTTGCACCCCATTATTTGCTCGCCTCATTAGGCGTCTATAATCAGTATCTCGATCAAGGCCAATTACCCTGGAGCCAACCACCCCCGCCAAGGGCCCTTGACACGGCGTTGTCTCGTTACCGAGACGCTAAAAATTCGGCGCTCGAGACTGACCTCGCAATGCTTTTGATTCAGCACGGGTGGAGCGTCGAAAGTAACATTAAAGAGACGAAGGCCGAGCGGTTAAACCTTCGTTCCCTTGCGACAGAAATCGATGTCGTCGCTGGTCGGCCAGGTGATCGGACGATTTGGCTCCTTGAAGCGAAGGACCCGGTCAGTGTTCATGCGACACCAGAAGTTCGTCGACATTTGGACACCTTCTTTCTGGATGGAAAGAAGAGATCATACGAGGCGCAGCTGCAACGGAAGCTTGACGATTTGGCACCACATGCCCCGGAGGTGGCTGCTGCGTTGAAGTTGCCAGAGCGGCACCAGTCTGATGCGTACGAGGTTAGGGCGGCCTTCGTGACCCGCCGGCCGGTTCCTGCGGCGTATGTTCCGAGCGTGTTTCCCTTTTTTACGGTTGCTGAGATCGCTCAAGAATTCACCTAGAATTGAGGACAACGGTCGATGTGTTGCCCGGGCGCCAACCGATAGAGTCGGTAGGCGCCTACTCATCCTCGTAGCACCATTCCCATTACCGTGCTACCCCGAAGATGGCTGTCGGCGCTTCTGAACATGGGACCGTGCAGCGCACAATCGTGCGCGACTCTGGAACCTGGGCTCACGGGACAGAAGAGGACTGCGGGTGAGCGTCCGTGGGACTTCGACGCTACTCTGTCTATTCCAGACACGGCGCTCGTAAGAAAAGCGCATGGAGCAGGCGTTGCTTGTGACGAATAAAATCCCCATGCTCGTGGCTAGATTATTCGTATGACCGCGTTAGGGTCACTGCGGTGAGTACCCCGTTCTGCGGAATGTTGCTTCGGAGGCTTACTGCTAACCGTTTCCAGGCGGCCGATCACTTTGCGTATATCCGACCTTTGGCTTCGTTCACGGCACGCACACGCTCTTTGAGCTCGGGAGCAACCAATAGTTCGTTGAATGCCGCTTCAATAAACTCTAAACCGTCCACAACGGCACGGACGCTGAGCCGTTCCCCTTCGTGAGATCCTGAATTCCCAATCCACTTCACAGCGAGGAGCTGTTCGCCCACTTGATGATTCTCTGTTGCTGCCTTCCAAAGCTCAATTCGTTTGTGAAGATTAATGCGTCTGTTTTTCGGGTCATATGCCGGTATCCCCCAGTCGGTGAGGAACAACTCTATCGCGGCGCGAAGCACTGTCGCGGCAGAACTGGGATCAACGAAAATGATAGGCGCGGCGCGGTCTATGGCATCGCGGATGTCCTGCGGTACGGACTCAGGCAGCGGTAGTAGGGGCAGCGGCGGGTTGAAATACTCGACTTTGTAGAACTCCGAGTATGCAATTCCTTGGTAGTCACTGCCCAAATCTGAGGTGGCGTAGTCAACTCTGAATCTCCCAACCCCGATTACCGTCTGCTTGCATTCGCTGTAATCGCAATGCCCGATCACATGCATCGTCCCCGTAATCCATTCGGGCTCCCAGCCAGGGTGATTCATGTCGTTCATGGATTTCTCGTTGCGAGCCGTTACAGGCTTTTCCCACGAGACATACCCTTCTCCGCAAATTCGGCAATGCGGGCGCGGCCACAACGTGCCTTGCTCAATCTCCTCATCGAACCTCTTTAGAACCTGGAGGTGGGTATTGATCATCATCTCTTCCCTGTCAACGGCTACAGAGCCACTCGCCCCGTCAATGACAGCATATTGCGAGGAAGAGCAGTTGAAGTGGCATGACACCTGGGATGGCCGATTCCGGGTTGGGCCCAAATCCGTTCGTCATTCGGTTGAGGGCCTATGGAGCGACGCGTCAAGGACTATAAGGGCGATGTGACGACCGGCGGCTTCTTGTTCAGCGATTGTGTCTCCTAGATCTGCGCGAAGTTTATCGAGTCCGCTGATTCTTGCCACCCGCTGCCGGCGGTAGTCGGTATCCGTCCACATCTCCGGATCGAACCAAATAACGACGTATAAGCCGTAGTTTGTGTGGAGGTCAGCCATGTACCTATCCACGAGCTGACTCTTGATAGAGCTGAGAAGGTCCGCATTCCAGCAACCCTTGACCTCGCCTACGATGGTGACCAGCTCGTCAGGAGATCCTGGGGGCGCTATGGCGTCTACTCGTATGTCTGTACGCTCACCCATGCCCGAAGAACTAACCCGCCTGATCTGAACTTCGCGATTCACAATGGCGCCACGGCCTAGTAATACCGCTTGGAGTTCGTTCCTGAGATAGTCAGAGACTTCATCTTCTGACTTCGGTCTTTTCGAATAGGTGTCCCAGAGAAGCGGTGATGATGGTGTGTCGCCCTGCAGCCGGTCCTGGATCCGTGACAGCCCTTCGAGGCATGCGCCGAGTAAGTCTTCTTCAGAGCGCACAACGCGCGATTGAGCATTGGCCGCCAGCCTGTCGATCTGATCGGGAGTCAGAGGTTGCCAGCTTCTTTCGAGCTGCGTTCGCTCTGCCCGTAGCAAAGTGGTTTCCAGCCAAGGCATGTCGGGATGGGCGCTGGCGATACGCTGGATCACCGCCACAGCGGTCGAGCTCCCGCGTGTTGCTAGAGCGTCAAGCACGCTGTCTCGCCACAGGGCTACCGTCTCTAGGGGACCGATAATACCGCCCTCTTCATTCCACGGGTCCATCTCCGGCGGGAATACTTCTAAGAGCCATTCGTATAAAGATGCCAACCCTTCGTCCGGAAGATTTGGTGCTTTCCGCCTATCTGAGAAAGGCATTGCGAGCAAGGCGGATTTGAGACAGTCTGGATCTTTTCGGATCAAGTTAGACAGCTCGTCCCAATCGGATTTCCCGTTTCCGTAGAGCAGCTTCAGAACGGCCACGCATGCTCGGTTAGGATTTGCCACACGCTGTGCTGGCTCGAGCCACTCCGTCAACAGCGGACGCAGCAGCTCTGGATATTTACTCCATAAGAGGTCGGTGAGATCGATTAACGGTTTGCTTGGTACGAGAGTAAGTCTCAACTTGTCGACGAGCGTGGCGACCAGAGCTTCAGTCTGGAGGAGTTCAAACTCATCCCTTAGTACTACAGGCAAATCTCCGGCAATAGCTCCGTCGATAACCTGCAGCAACGCGTTCGTCAACTCAATCCGGGCATGGGGTAGAGCCTGCCTAATAAGGTGGTGTCTGTCCTGATAAGCTCGGTCGTCGGCCATCACTCCCCACGCAATAATGATGGGTGCCCACTCGCACCATACAGCCGGCTCCAACCCGGCAAGAGTGTCTCGGCTTTCCCGGAGAAGAAGCACCAGGGCGGAATAGCCAGCTGTAGCGGGGAAATAGCGGCGGTTCGTGCCCAGCCACTCGCCCGGCGAGCACCGCCCCGCACGGACGTACACTCCTGCGGCGGCCAATAAGTCCTCCCGGCAATCCTGTGTCAAACATTGCCACCGGGGATGTTTGGTCAGGTCCGGTTGATGTGGATTCTCTATTGAGGAACATCTCGGAGGGACCATGATAAGTTTCGACGCTTCCCAAAATGCTGTGACGTCACCGTCTTTCGCCAACGATGACAACACGGGAATCTTTACCTGGATTTCTTCGTCCGCGGTCCGGGTGGCCTCTTCGCGGGCCGCCCTCTTTTGCGCAGTCTCCTGGTAGATCCGCAGTATCTCGCGCTCTGCGTCTGCTTCCTCCGAGCGAAGGTCGATAGGGTCTCTCCACGATGAGAACACAGCGGCTGCAGGATGATCGTTTGGCAGCCCGAGCACGTACTCGACATGCGATCGGTCATTAGGATTAGCCGTTCGCAGTAGAGCTCTGGCCAAGTTTGTACGCAGTGCCGCCTCCGACGATGTGTACTCGTCCATCAGCCACTCAAAGTCGTCCGAACGCAGTAGGTAACTGCTCGATCCCATCCGACCGGTAGCGGCTATTGCCAACGTCAGATCGTCATACTCCAACACGGACAGGGCTATAGTCCGGCGTATTGCCGCACTTGGTTCGTTCTTAAATAGAGGCTCGAAATTTCGGACGCGCGGTGTAGCCATTAGGGTTGCGGCTTGCAGCACGACGTCGTTGTCTAGGCGAGCCAAGGATAGGGTGAATATCGCATCCTCTAGGGGTGCAATCCTTGAGTCTCCTATCAGTTGTTCTTTCGAGATGAGCCAGGCGCAGGCCGGCTCAAGATCTTCTGAAGTTAGCGCCCCTGCAAACTCGGTGATGAAGATTGAATGAATGCCAACGAAGTTCTTCGGATGCTGCGGATCAATCAGGGAGAACACTTCCGTAGTGGAGATGGCGTGCGGCCAGGAGGCCAGTAGACCGATGGCAACTAACTCCTCTGCTTGCACCGGATCGCCCCTATCTAGAACCGGAGCTTGCAGCAGCGGTAACAGGGAATCATCAGGACTCTCCATGAACAGTTCGTATACTGCCCAAGCAGCGGCGGTCCGGAGGCCCAGCGCGGCATCGTGATCCAAAGCGATGCGTACCAACTCCGGCCTTGCTGGTTGGGTATGGCACCGCCGCGCAATTTCGATGGCGATGCGTTTGGCCTCGGAAGAGCCGTCTCCCAAAGAATCGCGGAGTTGGTCTGCTATCCCCGGATGAGCTAATCCAGAGAATTCATGCCGGTAGTCATGGTGAAGGCGGCCAATCTCAGCTTCAGCCAATACGGCCGATACGATGCGCTGACGTAAGCCATCATCGGTTATCTCCACACCCAGAAGGAATGCTTCTGAATCCACCTCAATAAGCCAGCCGAAGTCCGCGGAAATGGCGACGAGCCAAGCAGCAATCTGCCTTACCCGAGGGTGCAACCTACCGGAGTCCGACTTGAGTAATGAAGCCACCTGGTGCGGGGCTAGTGATTGCTTGGTCAGCCAACGAGCTGCTAGAAAGTCAGCGAAAGTGGCGTGAGCCCATGTAAGACGGCGGCTGCCGCTGCCTGTGAATAAGCCAGTTTGAAGCGCCGACTCTATTGCCTCGGCAGTGACCGGGTCAGAACTGCACTCTTCTATGGTGAAGTCCTCGGGTTCCGCTTCGACAGAAGGACCAAGCCAAAAGGTCTGCCTGCCTACAAATGCCGACATCGCAGCGAGCCGACTAGCGGTTTCAAGTCGAGCGGCACCAAAATAGCGTCGTCTGCTTGAATCGCGCCGCGGTTGGTTCATCTCCTCGCATAAACCTAGGAGCCCCTTCTCATACAGATCTGCTGCTCGCTCAGGCAAGCTGCCTTCTCTCAGATAGGTGGTGGCCAACAGCCTAAGCGTGAGCGGTCTGGAGGCCAGAGGGACGGCATGGGACGCCTCCACTGCTGAAAGGAAGTTGTTGGCATCAAGGCCAAAGGAGTCAACTAGATTCGCCGCATCTTCTTTCCGCAGAGGAAGAAGTTCATGTGGTGTCACTTCGTCAAAATGTTTGTTGAGGCTATCTTCCAGTGAAGCAGGCCACTCTGATGTTCTGCTAACGATTCGTAGCAGCAGCCGGTCGGTATCCCATTCATTGAGGTACCCAGCCAGGAGTTGGTGGAGGTTATCTATCCGGGTTTGAGCCTCGTCAAAACTATCCAAGGTCAGGCAGAGCTGAGACTTGCCTCCAAGCCAGGTTCTTATCTCTGGACCTTCGAGAACGTTCCGGACCAAACGGTCTTCGCTCGAGTAAGGAGCTAGATCTATAAGTACTTCTTGAGCCGCAAACCCTTCAGCCACGAGGGGACTTGCAGCCGTAATAGTGGTGGACTTGCCCATGCCAGGCTCTCCAAGCAGAACTAAGCACCTCTTGGTACATAGTTCACGCGTGGTGACTAAGTCCGAATTTGTGGCACGGTATGAGCCTGCGTCTCTATCGAGCAGCCATCCCTGTCGGTCGAGGATGTAGGAGCGGTCCGATGGCAGCCAATATCGTTCAATGGGTCGGATAGGTGCGGTACGCGGACTTGGAGCCATTCTCCTATCCTATGACTGGATCGAAAGAGCCTGAATAAGTGGAAATACTGCGTATTCGATCGCGCTTCACCGCGTAGATGCTTAGTCCGCTCGCTGCCGGCGATGCGGGCGAGTGACGTGCGGACCAGCATGTAGTTCTGGATGTCGTCAGGGAACGGATTCGTCTTCGCTGTAGGGTCACAGCAACTAGGTCAGCGCAGAAGCTTCAGTTCCCTGATCAAGCGCAAAGTCTCACAAACTACATTGGCGTGATCTAACACATACGAATTTGCGTGTCCTACCGCGTAGATTTGAACAGATCTGTCAAAACCTTGCCATTGGCGAACTTGACTCGCATTCGCGTGGAGGAGTCTCCCATGAAGGTAGACGTTGAGCAGATCGTAGGCAGTGCCAGCCCAGAGCGTATTGGCATCGCTATCAGTTATCACTCTGAAATCCTTCTTTGCACTGTTCTCTATGGATGTCAGTTTCTTTCGAATTTCCCGGCATCTTGGTGCAGACGAAGGACTAAGCTCGCTGATTGCATTCGCGACCTTGGCGATATGAATGAATTCACTTTTGAGAAGTGCAAGTGGGCGAATATAGACTAATAGTTGTGTGAAGTGTGCCTCCTCCACCGAATCGAGGTCTTTCTTGCTCATCGAGAAAGGTCGTGAATCACATCCGTGGGTGATGCGGTGAACTAGAAGGTTGACTACGTCGCTTGCATACGCAGCGAACACCTCTACTTTTTCATGCGGCGTGAGCATCGCCTCGTCATACATCTAGACCCCAATAACTAATCAGTGACTATTCCTCAAGTATCCACCAGTTATGGATTCGTGGTGCCCGAAACGATTTTGTGTTCTCTCTAATGGGGGCGGGCGTTCCTGGGAGTAGTAGGTGTCTGCATAACAACCGTTTCCGCGTAAATCTTGCATCTACGAACGCAGTTCAGGGTCCGTCTTCCTCGGTCGATTGCGGCTGAATCCCGGCGCCATTCCAAAGTAGTGGCCGGGTATCGAAAACACCGGTGAACACTGCAAAGAACGGCTGGGTGATGATCACCCTGATGTCTGCGGTACTGGTAGCAGCGCTGCTCGCACTGGCCGGTCCGGCATTGGAGAACCTCTTCAATGACGCGATCAGTCGCGTCAGCCCCTGATCGGCCACTGGTGCGGAGGCCACCGGGCGGAAACACCAGCCACGAGCGTGGGGCGGCGGTGGTGGACTTCGCTCTGATCGGCGGGCTCCTCACCGTCATGTTCGTTGCGGTCATCCAGCTCACCCTGGTGCTTCACGTGCGGAATACCCTGATTGATGCGGCGTCGTCAGGAGCGCGCTACGGAACGCTGGCTGATCGGACCGCAGCCGACGCGCAACAGCGCACTGGAGCCATCATCTCCACGGCGCTCAGTGATGGTTACGCCGAAGAAATATCCGTCGTCGAAGTCAATCAGAACGGATTGTCGGTGCTGGCCGTGACTGTCCGGGCGCCGCTGCCAGTGATCGGCCTCATCGGTCCCGCGGGAGTGTTGGAGGTGACTGGTCATGCGGTGCTTCCTCGCGAACCCAACGACAGCTGAACGGGAGAGCGGGAGCGCCGTCGTCGAATTTGTCTTCCTCGGACTCGTTTTGCTGGTGCCGGTTATCTACTTCATCCTGACCATCGGCCGGTTGCAGGCGGGTTCCTTCGCCGTGGTCGGGGCCGCTGATCAGGCAGCCAAGATTTACGTAACCGAAGATTCGCCGCCCGATGCCACCGCCCAGGCGCAGCAGGCAGCGATCCTCGTCCTGAAGGATTTCGGTTTTGACGCGTCGGAAGCGGAGATCGAGGTGAACTGCGACGGCGAATGCCTCACCCCCGGTTCCGGAGTGACGGTAGAAGTCCGGCTCGGCATCAACTTGCCGTTCATGCCGCCCGGACGCGGCGTGGACGGTTCGGTGATGGTCGTCGAGTCGTCGGCGACACAGCTGGTGGAGCGGTTCAGGTGACCATCCCCAGGTCTCCTCTGACCCGGCAGGATCTTCCGTCCGGATCCGAGGAGGGGCAGGTCATGGTCATGGTGATTGGATACCTGCTTTTGTCCCTGTTGATTCTGACCGTGGTGCTGGCCGCATCGGCTGTTTACCTTGACCGGCAGAAGCTTTTGTCAGTCGCCGACGGCGCAGCCCTGACTGCCGCGGACACCTTCAGACTGGCCGAGCCAGCTCCTGGTACGGCGGTCCCTCTGCCAGCGCTGGATTCCATGCTGGTCCGGTCGACGGTGCAGGACTACCTTGACCTGACCGGTGCCAGTGCGCGCTTCGATGGGCTGGCGGTGGACCCGGGGACCGGGGCACCCGATAACAGGACGGCGCAGGTGGTGTTGACTGCGGTGGTCCACCCACCCGTAGTGAACTTTCTCGTACCGGAGGGGATACCCATCGTCGTGACCGCCGAGGCCCGGTCCGAGCTGACCCGCTGAGGCTTCGGAACGATCAAATTGGTGGGGGCCTGGCCCCTCCCAAAGCTTTGATCGGCGGTAAAATGATCTCGTTGAATGAGGTGGTTCAGATGATGGCTCGTTCGCTTAGACGGCTGGCATTGGCGATTGGAACATCGCTCGCGCTACTCTTCGGGTTCATCACCGTTGCACCTCCCGCGCAGGCTGCTCCCTTGTACGGTCACGATATCTCCTGGCCCCAATGCCCATCAGCAGTGGGTGGTTTCGGTTTGCCCCTGCCGCCGGCTTCAACCCAGTTCGTCGTGGTCGGACTAACCAAAGGGCTTCCGTTCACCGAAAACCCCTGCCTGGCGAGTCAGGTCGCCTGGACCAAAACCAACAACAAGCCGACCCACGGCTACACCATGGCAGGGTATCCCACAGCCACCCAGTTGAGTACCTATGGTTCGCGGGGGCCGTGGGGGAGCAACACCCGTGCGGGTCGGCTATCGAACGTGGGGTACTCCGAAGCACGGTTCGCCGTCGCCAGCATGAACCGGATCGGCTTCCGGCCACCGGTGGTGTGGATCGATGTCGAACCCAGGCCGGCCCAGCCGTGGCCCGCCAGCACCACAGCGCAGCAACGCGACAACAGGCTCATCATCGAGGGTCTGATGCGCGGGCTCCGCGATGCTGGGTTCTCTTACGGCCTCTACTCCTATACGTCGGGGTGGGCAGAGATCACCGGATCCTGGTGGCTTCCCGGGGTGCCGGTGTGGGCCACAGCCGGCAGGCTGGACTATCCGACGGAGGCGCTGGATCGGTGCTGGCAACCGAGCTTCTCCGGCGGCCGGGTCTATTTGTCTCAGTGGTACGACGACACACGCGACTACGACCTGACCTGCGAGCCCTATGCCTTCACTCCCTTGGCTATCCCCGCATCGACGCTGTCCCGCTCCACCGCCGACTTCAACGGGGACTGGAACAACGACATCCTGGCTCGTGTCACAGCGACCGGTGATCTCCGGATGTACCCCGGAAAGGGAGATGGCACTGCGTGGGGTGGGGTCCGGATCGGGGCGGGGTGGAACGGATTTGACGTTCTTGAAACCCCGGGCGACTTCAACGGCGACGGTCCCACTGACGTGCTGGCCCGCGAAACGGCTACCGGGTACCTGTGGCTGTCTCGGGGGAATGGTGTCGGTGGTTGGCTGCCACGCACCCGGGTGGGCCATGGGTGGAATGTGTTCAGTTCGATTGTGGGGCCAGGGGATTTCAACGGTGACCAGTTTGTCGATGTACTCGCCAGGGAACGGTCCACCGGCTACCTCTGGTTGTATCGGGGGAATGGAACCGGGAGCTGGCTGCCGCGGGTCCGGGTTGGCAGTGGCTGGAACATTTTTAACGCCATTGTGGGCCCGGGGGACTTCAACGGCGACGGCCGGGTGGACGTGCTGGCCCGTGACAGAGCGACCGGCTACTTGTGGCTGTATCCGGGCAACGGCACAGGGGGATGGCTGCCGCGCTCGCGGGTGGGACACGGCTGGAACTCGATGACAGCGGTGATGAGCCCCGGCGATTTCAATGGGGATCGGACAGCTGATGTCCTTGCTCGTGACAGCCAGGGGATTCTGTGGCTGTATCCAGGCAACGGCTCAGGGGGTTGGTTGCCCCGCGTGCAGGTGGGTACCGGGTGGAACGGGCTGAACCTGATCTTCTGATGCCATGCCAGCAGCCCGGCTCCCCACCTTCTGCAGTCGCTTCACAGCGGCGATCGCGGCGGCTCTGCCCGCGCGGGTAGCGCCAAGCGTCGATGCGGAGGCGCCGTAGCCCACCAGCAGCACGCGCGGATCCTTGAGCACACGCACCCCTTCCATCCGGATTCCGCCCCCGGCCTCCCGCAGTTTCAGCGGTGCGAGGTGGTCCAGTGCAGGGCGGAACCCGGTAGCCCACAGGATGACATCCGCACGGATTTCTGTTCCGTTTCGCAACAGGACGCCCTCTGGAGTGATGGCCCGCATCGGACCCGCGGAGACGAGAATCCCTGCCGCTATCCCGTCCTGATACTGGGCGGTCAGTGGCAGGCCAGTGGTCGACACCACGCTCGCAGGAGGGAGTCCGGCCGCCGTCCGTTCGTTGACCCGGGCTTCGACTTCCCTGCCCCACTGTGCATTGAACTCCCGCCCGGTGAAGGATGGCGGACGTCGGGTGACCCAGGAAGTGGTGGCACCGGCATCGGCGAGTTGAAGAAGGAACTGGACCGCTGACGTCCCGGCCCCCACCACCACCACGTGCAGCCCGCGGAAGTGCCGCGCAGATTGGAAATCGTGGGTATGCAGCTGGTTCCCTAGGAACAGCTCCCGGCCGGGGTAAAACGGCCAGTAGGGCCGGTCCCAGGTCCCGGTTCCATTGATGATCAGCTCGGCATCCCAGCTGCCGGAGGTGGTGGCTACTCGCAATGGACCGGCTGGGGTGGGGGACACCACCTCGGTGACTGCCTCAGGGCGATGCACCGGGAGGTCGAAAAGTTCTTCATAGTCACCGTAGTAGCGGCTGACCACCGATGACGCGGGCTCGGTCGGATCGGGGATGCCAACCTTCAGGCCCGGCAGGTCGTGAATGGTGTGGGCAGAGCCGAAGGTGAGCGACGGCCAGCGGTGACGCCAGGCGCCACCGGGGCCGTCATTGGCGTCCAGGACCACGAAGTCCTCCTCAGGTTCAAGCCCCTGGCGTCGCAGATGGTAGGCCGCGGACAGGCCAGCTTGCCCGGCCCCGATCACCACCGTCTTCAGCATCCTGCCCTCTCGGCCCTGCGGACTCACCCGTGCGGATCGTCTTCCTCCGGTAAAACTGGCCTCGGGCCTGGCTTATTCCACCCCATCCAGCACCAAGGGCACGGGGTCACGGACTTGTGCACGTGCGCAGCTGTGGTGGGTGCGACAGAGGAGGACCCGCCACCGCTGGACAACCGATTGCTCCTCCTGACCCTTGACACCATTTTCAGATTTGAGGACCCTTCTGACTAGGCTCTCATCCTCGAATCCGAGGATGATCGGCAAAGCTGACGCCCAGAAGGGGGCAGGCAGTGCAGCCAGCAGATATTAGCTTCACCGGTTCCGCGGTAAGAACCTTCGGGGTGGAAGAGGAACTGCTGATCCTGGATGAACACACCGGTCGGCCTGCGCCGCTCGCACCCCTCGCGTTGTCCGACCCCGTCCCGGCCGACGACGACGTCAGCGAACTAACGCTGGAACTGCAGCAACAGCAACTAGAGGTCATCAGCAAGCCCTATTCCGCTCTGGAGGACCTGGCGGCGGCAATCCAAGGGGGCAGGCGTCAGGCCGACCGCGCGGCCCAACAGGTCGGCGCGCGGGTCGCCGCACTGGCCACCAGTATCCACCCGACGGCCCTCAGGCTGGCACCAGACGATCGGTACGCCCGGATGAGGGACCTCTACGGGCTTGCGCTCGCTGAACACCTGACCTGCGGGTTTCACATCCACGTTTCGATTGAATCCCCCGAGGAGGGGGTCGCCGTTCTGGACCGGATCCGGGTGTGGCTGCCCATCCTGCTGGCCCTCAGCACCAACTCTCCGTACTGGAATGGAGTGGATACCGGGTACGCCAGCTACCGGTACCCCCTGAATCTGCGGTGGCCCACCTCCGGGACCTATGAGGCCTTTGGATCGGTCTCCTCGTACGAGACGATGATCCGCGCCCGGCTGAATGACGGGGTCATCCTCGACGAAGGAATGGTCTACCTTGATGCGAGGCTCGCCCAAAAGCACCCAACGGTCGAGGTCAGGGTCTGCGATGTCTGCCTGCTCAGCGCCGACGCCGTTCTGATTGCCGCTCTGACCAGGGCCCTCGTGGAGGAGAGTGCCAGAGCCTGGCGGGCCGGCGAACCGGCACCGGTCGCCACGGCCGCCGATCTCCGGGCGGCGAGCTGGAGGGCAAGCAGGTATGGGCTGGGGGGACCTCTGGTGAACCCGGTCCTCGGTGGGCTGTGCGAGTCGGCCGAAGCCGTCCACCTGTTGATTGAGCGGGTCCTCCCGGTACTGCGCGACTACGACGACGAAGCGACAGTGCTTCGGCTCCTCCACCAGATCGAGCGCCGAGGCACCGGCGCCGACTATCAGCGTGCCATGATGCACGAAGGTGCCGCCGCCGTCGTCACCGATGCAGTGGAGCGGACACAGCAGGACCCTCTTGACTACTACTAGCAGCGGGCGCCAGCAGCCAGCGGTCGCTGTCGGCGCCATGACGTAGGCTGGTTCAATCATGGCAAACATCGATTTTCCCGCAGAAATCCGCGCGCTCCGCACCAAATACGCCAACATCGAGCAGGTTGCCGATGTTGAAGCGATCCGCACCGACATTGCGGAGCTGAGTGAACAGGCTGGCGAACCCAACCTGTGGGATGATCCTGCCGCCGCCCAGAAGATCACCTCGAAACTCTCGCACCGCCAGTCGGCGCTCGAACGCCTCGAAACCCTTCACTCGCGGATCGAAGACCTCGAGGTGCTGGTGGAATTGGCTCAGGACGAGGATGACGAAGCGTCCCGCGAGGAATCAGTGAAGGAACTGTCGTCCCTGAGCGCTTCCCTGGACCGGCTCGAAGTAGTGACCCTGTTGGCAGGCGAGTACGACGAGCGGGAAGCAGTCGTCAGCATCCGTTCCGGCGCGGGCGGAGTAGACGCCGCCGACTTTGCGGAGATGCTGCTCCGTATGTACCTGCGGTGGGCCGAACGCCACGGGTACCCCACCCAGGTCCTTGACACTTCCTATGCAGAAGAAGCCGGCCTGAAGTCCGCCACGTTCGAGGTGAAGGCGCCCTACGCCTTCGGCACCCTGTCAGTGGAGGCCGGAACGCACCGTCTGGTCCGGATCAGCCCCTTTGACAACCAGGGTCGACGCCAGACCTCCTTCGCCGCAGTTGAGGTGATTCCGCTGATCGAGCAGACCGACTCGGTAGAGATCCCCGACAACGAGATCAAAGTTGATGTTTTCAGGTCATCGGGGCCCGGCGGCCAGTCGGTGAACACCACCGACTCGGCGGTGCGGCTGACCCACATCCCCACCGGCATTGTCGTGTCCATGCAGAATGAAAAATCCCAACTCCAGAACCGGGCCGCCGCGCTCAGGGTCCTCCAATCACGACTCCTGCTTCAAATGCAGGAACAGGAGAACGCTGAGAAGAAGGCAATGGCGGGCGATGTGAAGGCTTCCTGGGGCGACCAAATGCGCTCCTATGTGCTCAACCCGTACCAAATGGTCAAGGATCTTCGCACCGACCACGAGGTCGGCAACACCTCAGCAGTGTTCGACGGCGAGATCGACGACTTCATCGATGCTGGCATCAGGTGGCGGGCCAATAACAGGGCCGCACCCGCGGAATAGGCGCACCTTTCGGTCCAGCAGACCTATCAAACGCTCTGCGACACACCGCGACGGTGAGCCAGCAAGGCGCATCGGCGTGGCTATAGTCTAGTGGCCGGTACTTTCTTCCCCCCAGCAAATGCCCGTGCACTGGCAGTCTCATATGGGCGCAAAGTAGTCATGATTAGATTCGACACTGTCACCAAGGTCTACGACAATAACTCTCGACCCGCTCTCGACGCCGTAAGTCTCGAAGTCGATCGTGGAGAATTTGTCTTCCTGGTCGGAGCCTCAGGCTCCGGTAAATCAACGTTTATCCGATTGGTCCTCAAGGAGGACCGGGTGTCCCGGGGTGCCGTCTACGTCGCAGGGCAAAACGTTGCCAACATCCCAAGCTGGCGCGTGCCCAAGCTGCGCCGCGGCATCGGCGTGGTGTTCCAGGACTTCCGGCTGCTGCCCAACAAGACCGTCTTCGCCAATGTTGCCTTTGCCATGCAGGTGATCGGCAAGAGCCGTGCGGTAATCCGGGAGACAGTGCCTGACGTACTGCAGACAGTGGGCCTGGAGGGTAAAAACAACAGGATGCCCCATGAACTTTCTGGTGGCGAGCAGCAGCGTGTGGCCATTGCCCGCGCCATCGTCAACCGGCCCGGAATCCTGCTGGCCGACGAGCCGACCGGCAACCTGGACCCCACCACGTCGATGGGAATCATGAAAGTGCTGGACCGCATCAATTCGAACGGCACCACGGTGGTGATGGCAACCCACGATGACGACATCGTCAACACGATGCGCAAAAGGGTGGTCGAGCTTCGCAACGGTTCAGTGGTGCGTGACGACGCTGAGGGCATCTACATTGGCGAGACCGAGGTGTCGGCGCAATGAGGTTCGCGTTTGTTCTCGGCGAGCTGGGATCTGGTCTCCGCCGGAACCTTGCCATGGTGATCTCCATCGTCCTGGTCACCTTCATTTCCCTCACCTTCGTCGGGGCCGCAGGACTCCTTCAGCTGCAGATCAACCAGATGAAGGGGTACTGGTACGACCGCGTTCAGGTAGCTGTCTTCCTTTGCGTGGACAATTCCACCTCACCGAGCTGCGCTGCGGGACCCGTGTCCGACGAGCAACGTGACGATATCCAGGCCATCCTCGAATCCGATTCTTTTAGCGAGTATGTGTCGACGGTTGAATACGAATCCCAGGAAGAAGCCCTGGGCCATTTCCAGGACCAATTCGCGAATTCTCCAATCGTCGATTCGGTGACCGCTGACCAGCTGCCCGAATCATTCAGAGTCAATCTGGTTGACCCCGAAAAATACGAAGTTATCAACGAAGCCTTCTCTTCGACCCCTGGCGTTGACGTCGTGAGCGACCAACGGGAGTTACTGGAACGCCTCTTCACCTATATGAATGTTGCGTCGGCGATCGCCTTGACCATAGCGGGGGTGATGTTGCTGTGCGCGGTGTTGCTGGTGGCAACCACGATCAGACTTTCAGCGTTTAGCCGCCGCCGTGAAACCGGAATCATGCGGTTGGTCGGCGCCAGCAAGGCGGTCATCCAACTCCCGTTCGTGCTGGAGGGGGTCATCGCGGCGGTGGTCGGGGGCCTGTTGGCGACCGGCACGCTGTGGGCGGTAGCCCATTTCGCCCTCAACGGTGTACTCGCCGAAATGTACCCGGAAACAGCCTTCATCTCCTCGACTGAGGTCTTGCTCCTTGCGCCCCTGCTCATTCTGCTGGGTGGAGTGCTGGCTGGAGTGTCGTCACTCCTGACCCTCAGACGCTACCTGAGGGTTTAGAGTAATGACCAGGAATGAAAGAGAGCATATGCCTGCCGTAAATTCTTGGTCGACTAGGTCGGCCAAACAATCAGTCGTGACCAAGACCGTCGCGGGCACGTCGATTGCAGTGATTGTCGCGCTCGCCCTCGGGTTCAGCGCGCCGGTGTTCGCCGATGAATTGGATAACCGTCAGAACGCCCTCGAGCAGGAAATTGAGGACGTCCAACAGTCAATTGAGTATCTCGACGCCGATATTTCCGAAACGATTGCGCAGCTCCGTGTGTTCCAGGGCCAGCTGCCCGGCGCCCAGCAGGCTCTGGCCGACGCGCAAGGCCGGGTCGAGACGGCCACCGGTCAGGTCACTGCACTCACCCAACGGGTCGATTTGGCGCAGGAGACCAGAAACAAGATCAGCGAACAGATGAATCTCGACCGGGAAGCGATGGGAGAAACCCGGGAGATGATCGGGCAGATCGCTACCCAGGCTTATAAGAATGGGGGAGTACCCTCAAATCTGTCCCTGCTCTTCGGCTCCGAGGGTACTGGCAGCCTCACCAATTCCATGGACATGGTGGACCAGGCTCTTCGGAGCCAGAACGCTGCCATGGACCAGTTGTCGCAGCAGAACGCGACCAATGTGAACTCGAGGGCACGCCTTGAGTCGGTCGAGGCGGAAATCCTTGACCTGAAAGCCCAGGCGGAACAGGCTCTCGCGGCCGAGCAGATAGCCCGCGATGATGCGGCTGCCGAGAAGAGCAAGGTTGACACCCTGGTCGCCGACACGTCGGCGTTGTCGGCTGAGCTTAAGGAACAGAAGCCGGTCATTGAGGCTCAGCTTGCCGAGGTGGAATCCGCCCACGAGCAGGTCACCGCCGATATTGCTGCACGCCAGGCACGTCTGATTGAAGAGGCGCGGAAGCGGGAAGAAGCACGGCTCAAGGCTGAGGCCGAAGAGCGGGCCCGCATCGAGAACGAACGTCGCGCCGCGGAGGCAGCAGCTGCTGCCGAAGCAGCCAACGCCGCTGCGGCTGCCGCAGCCGCAGCCGCGCAACGGCCGGCGCCCGAGCCAGTCGAGCCTGAGCCAATCGTCCCGGCCGCGCCCCGGCCGGTCGCGCCAGTTCAATCCGGCAGTCCTTCAGCGTTCGGTCTCCGTGCGCCTGTCAGCGGTCCCATCTCCTCAGGATTCGGTTGGCGTGCAACCCCGGTTGGCACCATCGACTTCAACGGGTCGGGCGGATATACCCATACGGGCCTCGACTACGGTGTGGGCTGCGGCACCCCGCTCTACGCTCCCGCGGCAGGAGAAGTCTGGTTTGCCGATTCCAACGCGCTCTCCGGCGCCGGAAACCGTATTGTCCTGAACCATGGGGTGGTGCAGGGTAATGCGCTGGCAACCAACTTTTACCACCTGTCCAGCTTCGACGTCTCACCGGGGCAGAAGGTCAGTGCTGGTCAGCTGATCGGTCGCACCGGAACCACCGGCAACTCCACCGGCTGCCACCTGCACTTCGAAACGGTGCTCAACGGCAGCCTGGTCGACCCGCTGGGCCTGCTGTAGTCATCGACGCCGTAGACTGAGGGGTCAGCTCATCGGCTCCTCGGAGTGAGCCAAGAGCAAGACCCCAAGACATGAAGGAGTTGTACCGTGCCCAAGGAAAGTGGCCGTCAGGTAGTGGCCACCAATCGGAAGGCCCGGAACGATTACGAGGTGCTGGACACCTACGAGGCCGGTATCGCCCTGATGGGCACCGAAGTGAAGTCGCTACGGGCCGGCCGGGCGTCCCTGGTGGACGGGTTCGCCATTTTCTACAATGACGAACTGTGGCTTGAGGGTATCCATATCCCCGAGTACACGCAGGGTAGCTGGACCAACCACGCAGCACGCCGCCGTCGCAAACTATTGTTGCACCGGGACGAGCTGATCCGGATCTCCCAGCGCATCAGGGAGAGCGGATTCACCCTGGTGCCGCTTCAGCTGTATTTCCTGAACGGCCGCGCGAAGGTCGAGATTGCTGTCGCCCGCGGCAAACGGGACTACGACAAGCGTCAGACCCTACGGGAAAAACAAGACAACCGTGAAGCTCTACGGGACATGCGCGACAAGAACCGGGGCAGCTAAGGTATGAGTGACGTCTTCTGGGATGCGCAGGAACCCAGGGAGGATCCCGACACGTCAGAACTGCGCTACCGGCGACCCTGGTGGGTGACCCTGGTCGCCCTGATCGATCTGCTGCTCCTCCTGGCAATCGTCCCGGTGGGCATTTTTGCTTTGATCCCGTTTTTCTTCCTGATCTACCTGTATCTGGCCCAACTGATCATCTGGGTGGCGCCGTTGCTGGTACTGATGAACGTCCTGGTGTTTTGGTGGAGTTTCAAGCGCAAGCAGGCGGCGACGACGGCCCTCGCCGCGCTCGGTCTCGCCTTCGTGGCTGTGTCGTTTGTTGTCGTCACTCTGTGGCAGTCGCCGATAGTCATGTTCGGGATTACCCTCTAGAGCAATCGCGGGCCGACAGGGGAATACATCGCCAGCGAGGGTGCGTTACACTAGTAGACCCGGAGCAATCCTGGGTGAAGTGCATTGATAACTACACATGGGGATGACAGGTTTCGACGATGTTAGTCGCGACAGGGGAAGCGGGCCGAGGATTTACAAGGTTATCTCGTAAACGCTCCTTGTAAAAATATAAGTGCCGAACAAAAACGCACTGACTTCGCTCTCGCTGCCTAAGCAGTAAGACCAAGTCCGTCAGCCCGGGAATGCTCTCGTCCCGGATCCTGGCGTCATTTAGAGGGCCACTGCTCCTGAAACTCGTTACAGGTTTCGGGGGGACTCTTATGTAACTGAGCTTGGCAGCAGTCTGTTTGCAGAACTGCTGAAGCTGAGAAAAACCGACGCAAACTGCGCCCGGAGAAGCCCTGACTACACTGCATCGGACGCGGGTTCAATTCCCGCCATCTCCACAAGACCGTCCTACGGCACAACGTCCTTACCCTTTGGGGGAGGGACGTTTTGTCGTTAACCCGGGCAGGCGCGCAGTGGCACCGCCAGTCGGACGTAGACTGACGGTATGAACTGGACGGACGATCCTCCACCCTGGCTTCCTCCCCTGCCGCCGCCCAACCGAGGTCGTCTGCTGGTCAATACCGGCCTCATTCTGGTGATCGGATCCTTCATTTTCATTTTCTATATGAGCTTTGTCGGTGGCACCCACACCCTGTACACCCTGATCCCCTTGGCAGTGGGATTGATCTGCCTCATTGTTGGAATGGTCCGCCGGAACGAAGGGCGTTAACCCTGTGAGCGAAGCGAAGACAGAGTCGACACCGAGTGAGCCGGCCTGGTGGACCGGAGCGGTGGTATACCAGATTTATCCTCGTAGCTTCGCCGATTCCGATGGCGACGGCGTCGGCGATCTTCGCGGCATCATCGGGAAACTCGACTATCTCGCAGAGCTGGGCGTGGATGTTCTCTGGCTGTCTCCGGTGTACCAGTCCCCGCACCACGACAACGGCTATGACATCAGCGACTACCGGCTCATCGATCCGGTATTCGGAGATCTTGGACAATTCCGGGAGCTCCTCGATGGAGTGCACCGCCGCGGTATGAAGCTGGTCATGGACTTGGTGGTCAATCACACGTCTCACGAACATGAGTGGTTCAGAGAATCCTCCTCCTCTCTCGATCACCCCAAACGTGACTGGTACTGGTGGCGGGACCCTCGCGATGGCTTCGCCGCTGGGGAGCAAGGGGCCGAGCCGACGAACTGGGGGTCCGCGTTCAGCGGGCCTGCCTGGACCCTCCATCCAGCAACCGGGCAGTATTACCTGCACCTGTTCGCTTCCCAGCAACCCGACCTGAACTGGGAGAACCCCGAAGTTCGGGCCGCCGTGTACGAGATGATGAACTGGTGGCTCGACCTCGGTGTCGATGGCTTCCGGATGGACGTCATCAACTACATTTCGAAGGACCAGACCCTCCCGGACGGGAAGGTGCCAGCTGGCGGCCTATGGGGCGACGGTGCACCGCACTTCATCTCGGGTCCGCGGATCCACGACTACCTCCAGGAAATGCACCGTGAGGTTTTCGCCGGGAGGGACGCCGAGCTCATCACCGTCGGGGAGATGCCTGGTGCAACGATTGAGGAGGCCCGGCTATTCACCGATCCTGCCCGCCGCGAGCTGGACATGATTTTTCAGTTCGAGCATGTGGGCCTGGATTACGGGCCGGGCGGCAAATGGGATTACCAGGGTCTCGACCTGGCTGACCTGAAGGCCTCCTGGAACCGCTGGCAGACGGGCATGGCGGAGACCGGGTGGAACAGCCTGTACCTGAACAATCATGACCAGCCGCGGCTGGTGTCACGGTTCGGGGATGACACCAGATTCAGGTACGAGTCCGCGACCCTGTGGGCGACACTGCTCCACCTGCACAGGGGAACCCCTTATATCTATCAGGGTGAGGAACTCGGCATGACCAATGTGCCGTTCTCCTCGATCGAGGATTACCGCGACCTCGAATCCATCAACTACTTCAACGAGGCGACAGCTGCGCTCGGGTTGGACCCGGATCAGGTGCTGTCCTCGATCCGTGTCATGAGTCGCGACAATGCCAGGACACCCATGCAATGGTCGGACGCCGCCCAGGCAGGCTTCACCACCGGCGAGCCCTGGCTAAGCGTCAACCCGAACTACCCCACAATCAACGCCGAAGCGGACCGGGCTTCGGAGCGCTCCATTTTCCAGTACTATCAGCGACTGATCCGGTTGCGCCACGACAGCGCCGTGGTGAGGCTGGGGCGGTTCACCCTCCTCGAAGACCACCACCCCACCCTGTACGCGTTCACCCGGACCCACGGGGGTGAGACTCTCACCGTGGTAGCCAACGTATCGGGGGAGAACCTGATCCTGCCGCAGGGCGCTGGCCAGGGAAAACGGCTACTGAGCAACTACCCGGATTCGGGCGCCGGTGACACCGGACGGTTGCGGCCGTGGGAGGCGCGGGTACTTCAAACCGCTGGCCCCTAGACGAGTTCGCTATGCTTCTGGAATGGCCCACTTTCGAGATCCCGGCCCCATCGAGTTCGATGCCGTCATCCAGCGCTCAACCGTGACTGGTTCGGCATCGTTTGTGCAGTTCCCCCACAGCGTGCCGGAAACGTTCGGCGCAAGCGGGAGGATCCCGGTCAGGGCCGTGTTCGACGGCGTCGGCTACCGCGGTTCGCTGGTCACCTCCAGTGACGGGCATCTGCTCCTGGTCCGGTCGGACGTGCAAACGGAAATCGGCAAAACCATCGGCGACACGGTGAGAGTGTCGCTCACACTCGACACCAGTGAACGGGTCGTGGAACTTGCCGATGATGTGTCAGCAGCCCTCACAGCCGGCGGGGCAGAGAACGCATTCCGGGCCCTCTCCTATTCACGTCAGCGCGAGTATGCGCTGTGGATCGCGTCAGCGAAGCGTCAGGCAACCCGTGAGGCGCGGATCACCAGGACACTGCAACGGTTGGCGGAGGGCAAAGCAAACCAGAAACCGGGTTAGCGTTCGGCGGTCAGGGCTGCGCTGTAAAGGTCCAGCAGGGATGCCATGCCGCCGGTTTCCATGGCCTGGCGTTGACGTTCGGCACCCGTGCCGCGCGCCCAGACCGTGGCCAAACCCGCAGCAACCCACTCGGTATCGCCCTCAGCCTCAATGGCATCCGCCGTGTAGGCCAGCAGCCGGTCCATTTGTTCGCGGGCAGGAATTAAAGTTCCGGTTTCGAGATCGACCAGGTCTGTGGCGAGACCATGCCTGGCCGCCTGCCACATGGCGGCGTCGAGCAGCTCCGGGTCGGGATCCAGGAAGGCCAGCCCGGCTTCGGCTTCGCGGACCGCCGTCGACACGAGACCCCTGACCAAGGCAGCGAGCAATACCGAATCCTGCGCCTCAAGCTGCGCATCACCGGCCCGGACCTCCAGGGTGGGATACGCATCCGACAGGCGTGCCATCCAGGTCAGAACCCCGCGGTCGATGATCACCCCGGTCGCCACTAGCCGTTCAATGCGGCGTTCGTAATCGGCCGCGTCGGCGAACACCGGTGGGCATCCCTGGATCGGCCACCTGCGGTAGTGGACCACCCGCCAACTGGCGAAACCACTGTCCCGGTCCAGCCAGAACGGCGAATTGGTGCTGAGGGCTGTAATGACCGGCAGCCACGGCCGGATCCGGTTGAGCGCCTGCACACCGCTTTCCCTGTCGGGGATTCCCACATGCACATGAAGTCCGTTGACAAACTGGTCTGCCACAATGCCCCGGGCGCTTTCACGCAGCTGGTGATATCGCTGGTCATCGGTCAGGGTGGGGTACGCCGATTCAATACGCGGAGCCGTTGCCGAGCCGGTGGCGCGCACGCCTGCCTTCCGGGCAGCGGCGGAGATCCGACGGCGGAAGTGCAGCAAGGACTCTTCGGCCTCGGTCAGGGTGTCGCAGACAGGGGTGGCTGTCTCGAGCTGGCAACTGAGGAGTTCACGCTGAACGTCCTCCGCCTCAATCGTGGGCGACTGTTCCAACAGGGCTTGTACCTCGTTCGCCCGATAAACCGGGAACCCCGAAATCGGGTCCAGCAGAAGGTACTCTTCTTCGATCCCCAGTGTTGTCATGTGGAACCTTTGGCTAGATGGGCTTGGGCAGGTGGAACAACTTGTGCTGATAGTGATCATTGCACCCTCGAATTGCTGACGGCTAATGGTGGACCGCTCTCCGGGGCCAGCCGGCAATCCGATATAGTCGAGGCTACGGCGATGGATCCCGCCCGGGCGCTGCCCGAACCGCCACCATGGCTGATGGTTCCTGCCTTTGACACTCAATAGAGGCAGGAGAGCTGTGTCCACACCACATCGGCGTGAGCCGTCCACGGCCCCGCTGGAGCGACGGCCCTACCGGCGCCTCACCCTCATTGCCGTGGTCTTCGCCGGAGGCACGGCGGGAACTCTGTGCCGGGCCTGGCTGAATGGGGTGGTCCCATCCCCACAGGACCTACCGCTGCCCACCCTGGCGATCAACCTGACCGGGTCATTTCTGCTGGGCCTCCTGCTGGAGGTTCTGCTACGGACCGGTCCGGACCGCGGCGGTCACCGGATAGTGCGGCTCGTGCTGGGAACAGGGTTTCTTGGGGGATTCACCACCTACAGTGCGTTTGCCCTGGAAGCTATTGCCTTGGCCGCTGCCGGCGCCAGTGGGTTCGCCGCCGCCTACGTGGCTATCAGTCTCCTGGGGGGCGTCCTGCTGAGTTTCGCTGGGATTGGCGTGGGTGCAGCGGTTGCCAGAAGAAGGCAGGGCCAGCCAGACGCGACGTCGGAGGAGGACCCCCCATGAGCGTGCTCTTGATCCTGCTGGTTGGTGTCGCTGGTGGCACCGGCGCCGCCGCGCGGTTCGTGCTCGACGGCGCCCTCCGGTCCTGGTTCGCGACGACGATCCCCTGGAGCACCGTAGCTATCAACGTTCTGGGGTCGGGGTTGCTGGGGCTGCTGGGCGGCCTGGCCCTCGGTGCGCAAATGCCCCTGGCGATTGAGCTCATCGCGGGCGTCGGATTTCTCGGCGGCTTCACCACCTTCAGCACAGCGAGTGTTGAAACAGCCCGGCTGATCCAAAGCGGCCAGCTGTGGCGCGCCGTCGTCAACGGGTTGGGGACAGCCGCGCTGGCGCTCCTCGCTGCCGCGGCGGGCGTCGCCATCGGAGTACTCCTGATCGGGGGTTAGCGGTCCGCCGCTTCAGGCAGGCGGCACCCGGAATGGACCTGATCAGTTTCAATCCACAGCGAAGTGGTCAGCTCCTCGCCAAAGTCGAAGGTCCTTGCGGTGCCCGTAGCGCCGACGTTGACCACCAAGGGACCTCCGAACGGTTTTCGCTGGAGGACCTGCACGGGGGAGTCAAGGGTGATGGATTCAGCGGCGAGGAACCGGAGCAGCTCCGGATTTGCGTCGCTGATCCGGGTGATACGGCCCCGGTGCCCGTCGTCGAGCTCCTCCAGCGTGTGGGCGTTCGGCAGGGTGATCCTTCCGTCGGCGGTGGGGATCGGGTCCCCATGCGGGTCTCTTGAGGGGTGCCCAAGCTTCTGGTCGAGGCGTTCGATGAACATGTCGGAGACCGTGTGCTCCAAAAGTTCCGCCTCGTCATGAACCTCGTCCCACCGATAGCCCAGCTCGTTCACCAGGAACGTCTCCAGGAGGCGGTGGCGGCGGACCATCGCCAACGCCAGGTGCAGCCCATCGGCGGTCAACTCGACCGAGCTGTAGGGCTCATGGCTCACCAGACCCAGATCCACCAGCTTGCGGACCATTTCCGAGGCGGAGGAATTGGCGACCGACAGCCGAGCGGCCAGCTGCGAGGCGGTAATGGGTCGATCCTGCCACTCAGTGAAGGTATAGATGACCTTCACGTAGTCCTGAACGCTCGTTGACCCGGCGCTCAGCGCCGAAGCGGTTCGTCCTGCCATCTCAGGCCTCACTTCCCATCGGGGTGCCACGGGGGCTATCGCTTACTGCCAGCGGGGGTGTGTCCTGCGAGGCAGAGCGGCGCAACCGACGCCGACTGGCTACCTGCCAGAGGACTCCGGTTCGCCGCGCGAAAAGATAGACCAGGACGAAGACCAGCGACTGGGACAGCACCACGGCAGCACCGGTCGAGATGTCCAGGTAGTAGCTGGCGTAGATGCCGGCCACCGAGGCGGCCGCGGTGATACCCGAGGCGATCAGCAGCATCCGGTCAAAGCTGCGGGTCAGCAGGAACGCTGTGGCGCCGGGGGTAATGAGCATGGCCACCACCAGGATGATTCCCACGGCCTGCAGACCGACGACGACGCTCAGCGCCAGGAGGCCCAGCAGCAGGGTGGAGAGCGCACGGGTATTCAGCCCGATCACGTGCGCATGCGTGCGGTCAAAGGCAAAGAGTGTGAGGTCGCGGCGTTTGTACAGGACGATGGCGAGGGTCAGCACGCCGAGGATGACCACCTGCCACAGTTCTCCGTTGGTTACACCCAGGACGTTCCCGAACAGAATATGCATCAGGTCAACCTGGGAGGGGGTTCGGGACACAATTGCGAGCCCCAGGGCGAACAGTCCGGTGAAGACCACGCCAATGACGGTGTCCGACTTGAGCTTGGTGGTCGACTTTACCAACCCAATCAACGCAACCGCCCCGGCTCCGAACACGAAAGCTCCGATGGAGAAGGGAATGCCGATGATGTAGGCCAAGGCCACGCCTGGCAGCACCGCGTGGGACACGGCGTCGCCCATCAGCGACCAGCCCATCAGGATGAGCCAGCAGGACAGCACAGACGCGACGACCGCCGCGCAGACCGTGACGATCAGGGCGCGGGTCAAGAAACCGTATTGCAGTGGCTCGGTGAGGAAATTGAGGATTTCCATGACGCAGCCTAACTTTCTCTGGAAGCGGGTCGGGGACGGGAGGCGCCACCGTCCGCAGGTAGCGGCCCAAACGCGAGAGCCAACATTTCATGGGTCAGAACCTCGGAAGGCAGCCCATGCGCGAGGACCCGGTTGTGCAGCAGGACAGCTTCGTCGCAGAGTTCGGGAATCCCGGCGAGGTCGTGGGTGGAAATGAGAGCGGTCCGTCCCTCATCCCTGAGTTCCTGGAGCAGACTGATCAGCGTGGCCTCGCTGGTCCTGTCCACTCCCGCGAACGGTTCATCCAGGAGCAGTAGCTGCGCGTCCTGGGCGATGCTG
Source organism: Arthrobacter flavus (assembly GCF_039526005.1). NCBI lineage: Bacteria > Bacillati > Actinomycetota > Actinomycetes > Micrococcales > Micrococcaceae > Arthrobacter > Arthrobacter flavus. The sequence continues at coordinate 38,053 of NZ_BAAAIJ010000051.1, forward strand.
CGGGCAACAAAGGCGCGCTTCTTCTGTCCACCGGACAGCTCGCCGATCTGCCGGTGACGTTGCTGGGTCAGACCGACCCGCTCCAGTGCGGCGTCGACCGCGTCGCGATCCGCGCGGCTGGCACGGCGGGACGGCGGCATTCGGCCGTAGCGTCCCATCAGGACGACGTCTCCCACTGAGAGGGGAAAGGTCCAGTCGACGTCCTCGGATTGGGGGACATAGGCCACGAGGTTGTTTCGCCGGGCGGCGCGCTGGTCCTTGCCGAAAATCTCCACTGTGCCGGACTGCGGCTGGACCAGGCCCATCAGGCATTTGAACAGGGTGGACTTGCCTGACCCGTTGACGCCGATCAGCCCGCAAATGCGTGCTCTCGCCAGCTTGAGGTCGACGTCGGTCAGCGCCCGTACCTCGTTGTAGCTGACGGTGAGGCCGGAGACCGAGATGGCCGCAACCGTCCCGGTTCCCAGTGTGGCGGACTGTGGTGGAACGAACGAGGTCACGGGGCCAACCCTTCAGTGATCATGTTGATGTCGTACCTGAGGAGGTCGAGGAAGGTGGGAACGGGGCCCTGCGGGCCGGACAGCGAGTCGACGTACAGCGGCCCGGCCAGTTCCGCGCCGGTGGCCAGCGCAACCTGCTCCTGCGCGGACGGATTGACAGTCGATTCGCAGAAGACGGTCGGCACGTCGTTGGATTCGACAAAACCGATCACCTCCCTGATTTGCCGCGGCGTGCCCTCGGCGTCGGAGTTGACCGGCCAGATGAATGCCTCGTCGAGTCCCGCGTCCCGGGCCAGATAGGAGAAGGCCCCCTCGCAGGTCACCAGGGCAGGGGTCGCGGTGTCGGAGAAGGCAGCGGTCAACTCATCAAGCATGGACTGCAGCTCGGTCTTGATGCGGGATCCGTTGGCTTCGAACTCGTCGGCATGGGATGGGCTGAGGTCCGTCAGGGCCGCCACGATGTTGTCGACGTAGATTTGCGCAGCGGCGGGGGACATCCAGGCATGGGGGTTGGGCAACCCGTTGTAGGCGCCTGAGCGAATGTCGACTGGCTCGACGCCGTCGGAGAGGACCGCGTGCGGGGCATCCACCGACAGCAGGAAGCGTTCAAACCAGCGCTCAAGGCCCAGACCGTTATCGAGAATCAGGTCGGCGTCCTGAGCATTGACCAGGTCCGACGGCGTCGGGTCGTAGCCGTGGATTTCGGCGCCGATCTTGGTGATGGATTCCACCCGGACGTGCCCGCCGCCCACCTGATCTGCGAGATCAGCGAGCACAGTGAAGGTGGTCAGCACCAGTGGGCGGTCATCCTCGTCGGCTGGCCTCGTCTGAGCGGCCGGGCTGGCCCCGCACCCGGTGAGGGCGAGTGCGAGGAGAAGAACCCACTGAACCAAAAGTTTCGGCATACCTAAATCTAACGTATCGGAATGCCTGAGCAACAGTGTTCCGGCCATCTACCGGCGGTCTGCCCGCCAGGAGTGGGTGAAGTACGGCAACTCAACCCGGGCGTCGTGGGTAAATCCCAGATGCTCGTGGAGATACCAGTCGAGGTTGGCCTCGACCCTGGCCCGAATCTCCGGGCCGGCCCGACGGTAGTAGCTTCTGGATTTGGCCAGGTCGACGATCTCGGCGGTGGTCAGCGGCTGCGCCCACTGGATCGTTCGCTGTTCAAGGGCCCCAAACTCAGGTCCAATCGCCGGCCGATAGTCGGGTTTGTAGACATCCCCGGCGTGCATGATCCGGCTCAGCCGGTGCACCCACGGAAGTGAAACATCCAACTGATTCCAGATCAGGCCGAGTCGTCCGCCCGGTGTGAGGATCCGTGCCGCCTCCGTGGTGGCTGCCACTGGATCGACCCAGTGCCAGGCTTGAGCGATGGTTACCAGGTTGACCGTGGAAGGTGGCAGGCCGGTCGCCTCGGCGGTCCCGACCACAACGTCCACCGCGGGGAGCTTGGCGGCGAGGACCCCCAGCATGTCCGCCGAGGGGTCGACGGCGGTCACCTGCAGGCCGCATTTCAGGAGCTCTGCGGTGAAGATTCCGGTGCCTGCTCCGACGTCGGCTGCGGCAGACGCGCTGGCGGGAATCAACCAGTGAACAATGTCGGGGGGATACCCGGGCCGGACCCGGTCGTACTGCGCACCCCCGTCGAGGTAGCCGCCAGCGAGGTGGATTCGCCGGGTGTTGTGCAGACGTGGGCCGCCGCGGGGCATGGGAGTGCTCCTGTTCTCGATGGGTGCAATCCAAGCCTATCCCGCCCCGGACAATTGCCTCCTGGGCCTACGGGATGCTGAGGCTAGTCGATGGAGCAGGGCGCTGCGCCCGCCGTTCCCGGCGTGTGGGGAGCCCACACCGGAAAGGTCCGTGTCTCGGCGGCCGGCACCCAGCGTTCCTCGTCTACCACGTAGTCAGCAGTGAGGCCATCGGAGAGGAGAGACCGGAGGCCGCCCAGGAGTCGGTCGACGTCGGCGAGCCGCGATCCTAGACCTACGCTGGCCCGCAACGATCCAGACGGCAGTCCGAGCCGCTGGAGCAGGGGATGAGCACAGAACCTGCCGTCGCGGAGACCCACCCCGTGTTCGGCTGCCAAATACGCGGCGACGAGTCCGGCGTCGTAACCGGATACCGAGAAGTTCACCACCCCGATGGGGTCAGCGCTGTCCTGGAAAAGCTGGTGCACAGTGACTCCCGGTAGCGTTGCGAGTCCGGAAACCAACGCGGAGCGGAGGGCCTGTTCATGGGTGTGCCAGGCATCCACGTCCAGCGACGCCAGTACCTCGGCAGCATGGGCAAGGGCGGCAGCGCCCACCAGGTTGGGTGAGCCCCCCTCATGGCGGGCCGGTCCGGTGGCCCAGGAGACTGAATCGACCTTAACCCGCCGTACGGCCCCACCGCCGGGCAGGTACGGGGTCCCGGCGTCCAGCCAGTCCGGTCGGCCCACGAGCACACCAGCACCGAACGGTGCGTAGAGCTTGTGACCTGAGAAGGCCAGATAGTCAACACCGTCGCGGCTGATGTCGATCCGACGATGGGGCGCGAGCTGGGCGGCATCCACCACGATGCGCGCCCCGTGGGCGTGGGCCAGGTCAGCGAGTTCACTGATCGGGAGGAGCTCACCGGTGACATTGGATGCGCCGGTGACCGCCAGCAGACTGATTCCTCCGGTGGACAGCTCGGCTCGGACCCGCTCCAGGGTTTCGGCGAGTGTCACGGCGGCCGTGAGGCTGCGGTGGGGGAGCCGCTGCCAGGGCAAGAGGTTGGCATGGTGTTCAAGATCCAGATACAGCACCTCCCCGGTCGCGGGCACGCAGCCGGCCAGCAGGTTCAGCGAGTCGGTGGTGTTGCGGGTGAAGATCACCGAGTCGTCGCTGCGTCCACCGACAAAGCGCCGCACTGTCGTCCTGGCATTCTCGTAGAGCGAGGTGGAGACCTGGGAGGTGTAGCCGGCGCCACGGTGGACGCTGGCGTAGAAGGGGATGATCGTGTTGACGAAGTCGAGGACCTCGACCAGTGCCGGAGCGGACGCGGCGTAGTCGAGATTGACGTAGCGTAGCTCGCCGCCCCCCAGTAGCGGCACCACCAGGTCAGCTCCTACCACCTTCGCCAACGGATTCACGGTTGAGGTGGAAGGGTCGAACGGTTCGATGGTTGCAATAGTCATGCTGGATCTCCAACGGTGGTGGACCCCACAGCGGGGTGTCCGCGCTTGCCAGCCCAGTCAGGGACGGCCAGGTCGTCACCCGGGGCACCCCGCCGCGAAGAGGAGGGTTGCCGGCCAGCAAACCGGGGTTTAGCGCTGGCACTCGTGACCAATAGAAAAAGCCTAGGGCACGGTGGGTGCCCCAGGCTTTTTGTTACGGCGTCCTACAGCAGGTCATCAACATCGGGGTTGAGGATCTGCAACACGTCGTTGTGGAGGGTGCTGTTGGTGGCCAAAGCGTTTCCACCGAACGGTCCATCGGTGCCTTCCAGCGAGGTGAAGCGCCCTCCGGCCTCGGTGATGATCGGCACCAGGGCCGCCATGTCGTACAGGTTCAACTCGGGTTCGCAGGCGATGTCGACTGCGCCTTCCGCAACCAGGCAATAAGACCAGAAGTCGCCGTAGGCCCTGCTGCGCCACACTGAGTCGGTCAGCGTGAGGAATTCTGGCAGGTTTCCTCTTTCCTTCCAGCCCGAGAGGCTTGAATAAGACATTGAGGCGTCCTCAAGCCGAGAAACATTCGATACCTTGAGCCGGCTTGCCGCAGCAAGGGATTTGCCCATGTAGGCGCCGGTCCCGGTGGCGGCCCACCAGCGCTTACCCAGGGCCGGCGCGCTGACCAGGCCCACGACGGGCTGCCCGTCGTCGATCAGGGCGATCAGGGTGGCCCAAACCGGGACGCCCCGCACGAAACTCTTGGTGCCGTCGATGGGATCGATGATCCAGCGGCGCGAGCCGGCACCACTACTCCCGAACTCTTCACCGAGGACCGCGTCGCGGGGACGGGCGCGGGAGAGTTGGCCACGAATCGACTCCTCGGCAGCCTTGTCGGCATCGGTTACCGGGGTCAGGTCTGGCTTGGTCTCCACCACCAGATCCTGGGCCTTGAATCGCGACATGGTCTGGTCGTCTACAGAATCGGCCATGACGTGGGCAAGGCGCAGATCATCGTTATAGCTTTGGCGGTGGTTCATACCTTCAACCTATCGCCTATGCCCGGGATAGTGCGGGATATGCTCGGCCCCGTGGCTCTAGTCCTGTTCCGTAGATGCCCAGTGAATGCCCGGATACGTTAGGCATTGGGCGCCTTAAACGCCACAGGACACCGGCGGCGGTGAGCCGCGTCGGTGTCCTGTGGGGAGCCGTCCAGTGGGACGGGCTACGTATCTGGGTTATTAGATAACGGTGATGTTCTCGGCCTGCGGTCCCTTGGGGCCCTGCGTGGTCTCGAAGTTCACCTTCTGGTTCTCTTCGAGGGCGCGGAATCCGCTGGAGTTGATTGCTGAGAAGTGGGCGAATACATCCGCGCCGCCGTCGTCAGGAGCAATGAATCCAAAGCCCTTTTCAGCGTTGAACCATTTGACTGTACCTGTTGCCATTTTTTTCATATTCCTTGTGTGTGAGAATCCCCCCGTGCTTCGGGGTTCTCGTTGAGATGAAAACAAGTGCTTAACACCACAACTGCTTTAAGCCTATCAGGTCTACTGTTCGCCGAGCTCTTTAGCTTCCTGCGTATTTCCCTTTGGTTCGGGGGCGCTGGAACCGAGCAACCGCCGGAGCGATGCCAGCCGGACGGGTCCCGACACGCCAGCCCGTCCCTCGCTCACCCAGGGGTCCAGGCCGCACTTCACGGCGAGCCGGTCATGACGGCATCCCCTGGCGCAATCGGCGGTGCCCGGTTCGAGGTCGGGGAAGGCTTGGAGAATGCGATCCGGGTCAACATGGGCCAGACCGAACGAGCGGATACCCGGGGTGTCGATAATCCAGGTGCCCGGCAGGGAGTCCCCCGCTTTCAAAGCGACCGCTGACGAGGACGTGTGTCTTCCCCTGCCGGTCACCGCGTTCACTCCGCCGGTTGCCCGGTTGGATCCGGTCAGCGCATTGACCATCGTGGATTTACCGACACCCGAGTGTCCCAGCAGCACGCTGACTTTCCCATCGAGATGGGACCGTAACTGGTTGACGGCGCCGCCGAGGAGCCGGGCGGACAGGCCGTCGTCCGAGGTACTGTCCACTCCTTCATCGTCGGTGGCTGTTCGGCTGATGATGACCGGGAGATCCAGGTGCCGGTAGTTGTCGAGCAACTCGGTGGGGTCTTTGAGGTCTGCCTTGGTGACGCAGAGGATGGGCTGGATGCCGGCGTCGTAGGCTGCCACCAGGGCACGGTCGATGAAACCGGTGCGGGGTTCAGGGTTCGCCGCAGCCACCACGATCACCAGCTGGTCCGCATTGGCCACGACGGCGCGTTCCACTGGATCGGTGTCATCGGCGCTCCGGCGCAGCAGGGTTCGGCGCTCCTGAACCCGGACCAGCCGCGCCAGTGCGTCCGGGCCGCCGGAAAGGTCACCCACCAGGGCGACCAGGTCACCGGCAACCACCGGAGTTCGTCGGAGTTCACGGGCACGGGCCGCGATGACTACCCGCTCGCCGTCGCCGTCCTCATCCACGACCGCGGTGTAGCGTCCGCGGTCCACTGTGACAATCCGCCCGGTGACGGCATCGTCGTAGGCTGGCCGGTCCTTGGTGCGGGGCCGGGTGCCCTTCTTGTTGGGCCGCATCCTGATATCGGATTCGTCCCAGGACCGCGCTGCGCCGCGGTTTCCCCCGGTTGCCACGTCAGAGACCGGACCCGGAGTCAACCGGTTTTCCGGTGGCGGCGAGGTCGGCCCAGAGCTCCGGGAACTGGGGCATGGTCTTGGCGGTGGTGCCGATATTCTCGACCTCCACCCCGGGGATAGCCAGACCAAGGATGGCGCCAGCCGTTGCCATCCGATGATCTTCATAGGTCCTGAACACGCCGCCGTGGAGCGGTGCGGGAGTGATGGTGAGCCCGTCCGCGGTTTCGGTGACGTCGCCGCCCAGCCGGTTGATCTCCGTGGCGAGGGCTTTCAGCCGGTCGGTCTCGTGGCCGCGCAGGTGGGCGATCCCGGTCAGGGTTGATGGGCTATCCGCCAGGGCGCACAGCGCCGCGACGGTGGGCGCGAGTTCGCTGGTGTCGGCGAGGTTCGCGCCGCGGATGGTCTCGCCGCCGGTGACCGTCAACGTTCCCTGGGCGAGGGAGACATCGGCGCCGAGGAGCGTCAGGATCTGTCGCCACTGGTCGCCGACCTGGGAGGTCCCTTCCGGCCAATTGGGGATGCGGACAGTGCCCGCGGTGACCAGGGCCGCGGCGAGGAACGGTCCCGCGTTGGAGAGATCTTGTTCAATGCGGAGGTCGAAGGCACGGATCCGCCCGGGCGACACCCGCCACTGGTTGGGCACTGAATCGTCGACGACGACGCCGACCCCGCGCAGGACGTCGACGGTCATGGCGATGTGGTCGAGGCTGGGCACGGGTGGGCCCACGTGTTCCAGGTGGAGCCCATGGGTGAAACGTGCGCCGACCAGGAGGAGCGCCGAGACGAACTGGGAAGACGCGCTGGCGTCGACCACCAGTCTGCCGCCGGTGACGGAGCCAGTACCGGTGAGGGTGAAGGGCAGCAGCCCGTCGCCGTCGTCCTCCACGTCCACACCGAGCCCGCGCAGTGCGGAAATAACGGTGCGCATCGGGCGTTGGCGGGCGTGGGGGTCACCGTCGAAGGAAGTCCTTCCCTGCCGCAGTGCGGCGAGCGGGGGCACGAACCTCATCACAGTGCCGGCAAGGCCGCAGTCGATGGCGGAGTCACCACCGACTGAGAGGTCTAGGGGTGTCACCAGCAGGTCGGGACCGAACGCGCCGTCGCCGGCAACTTCGGTCACTTCAGCGCCAAGGGTCCGAAGCGCCTCCACCATCAGGGCCGAATCGCGGGAGATCAGCGGGGCCCGTAACCTCGACTGCCCGTCAGCGAGCGACGCGAGGATCAGGAACCGGTTGGTGAGCGACTTGGAGCCGGGCACCTGAACTGTCGCATTGACGGGCGAGGTCGTGAAGGGTGCGGGCCAATGCGACAGTTCCACGGGGGTCATCGACCTGCTAACCCACCAGCTCGGATGCGGTCTTGCGGACCGACTTGTTAGCCTTCTTCAGCTGCTTCTCGGTGTCCTTGGCGATGGTCTTGGCGCTCTTGCGGGTGTCGTTTCCCAGGGCCTTGGCGTTGCGCTTCGCGTCGGACGCGAAGTGCTCGGCCCGCCAGGCGAGGCCCGGGCGGCCGTTGGTGTCCACTGACGCGAGCAGTACCGCACCGAGCAGTGAGACGTTCTTCAGGAGCTGGTTGCGCCGGCTCCTGCGCGCCTCGGCCGTTGAGGAATCCGCGGACTTGAAATCGACAAGGGTGTTGAGCCCCGCTGTGCCCACCAGCACCAGTGCGGCGACCCGCGAGAAACGCCCGATGCCGAGCAGAGCTGCGGCTCCTACCTGGGCGGCGCCGAGGGCCTGGGCAACGACTTTTTCGTTGGCGGTGACCGATGCGGCCGAGGGAACCGCCTTGTTGATCCGATCGAGCGTGGGGCGAAGCTGTGCGCCGGCGGATTCGGCGTTTCGCAGCCGGTCAATCCCGGCCACCACGAACGAACTTGCAAGCATTGGGCGGGCTACTACGCGAACAAGGGTCATGATTGCCTCCTGGCTATTGACTGATTGGGCACTTGAGTCCTAGTTTTGCACTTTTAAATTGGTAAGGCGACACGGGTAACTCCGGTGAGCCCTTCCCGGGGTGTTCGCTGGCCCGGCTGGTGCACTGCAGTGGAATAACCAATCAGTGCCGTCGGTTATGAGCAGTAGACAACCAACCGAACTAATGAGAGGCGGATGATGACGGCGACCACCGCAACAGTCAGTAAGACGCCCGATTTCCAGCTGGCGGTAGCGCCAGTGCGCCCTTCCGGTCGTGGGCGCGTAGACTTTTCTTCAATGAAGACAACAGCCGCGGCGGGCACTGCCCCAGCCGAAGACGATCAACTGGATGTGTCGACGGAATCGGAAGCGGATCGGAAGATCCGCTTCGAACGGGACGCTATGCAGTATGTGGATCAGCTCTATTCGGCTGCCATGAGGATGGCACGGAACCCGGCCGATGCCGAAGACTTGGTGCAGGAGGCCTACACCAAAGCTTTCTCGGCGTTCCATCAGTACAAGCCGGGCACCAACTTGAAGGCCTGGCTGTACCGCATTCTCACGAACACCTACATCAACTTGTACCGCAAGCGTCAGCGTGAGCCGCTGCAGTCTAATTCGGACACGATCGAGGATTGGCAGCTCGCCAAAGCAGCTGAACACACCCCCACCGGCCTACGGTCGGCGGAAGTAGAGGCGCTGGATCATCTTCCTGATTCAGACGTGAAGCAGGCGTTGCAGGCCATCCCGGAGGAATTCCGGTTGGCTGTCTACTTCTCCGATGTGGAGGGGTACGCCTACAAGGAAATTTCAGAGATCATGAATACCCCCATCGGCACTGTAATGTCGCGGTTGCACCGGGGGCGCAAGCTGTTGCGTGAACTGCTCGCCGAATATGCTCACGATCGGGGCCTTGGCGCCGCGAAGGCCACAGCGGGTAGCGGCACGGCGAAGACAAAGGAGAGTGGAAAATGAGCGACTGCCAAAGCCTTGGCGACTGCGCCGATTCCCGCATCGAGCGTCTGTACGACTATCTGGACGGTGCGTTGTCCCACGACGACCTGGTCGAGATCAAGAATCACCTCGAGGATTGCCCTGAGTGTGCCGAGGAACACGATCTCGAGTGCGTCATTCGCTCGGTGGTCAAGCGGTCCTGCACCGAGGTAGCTCCCACTACCCTCAAGACAAGCATCCTGGACCGGATCAGTCAGATCAAGACAGCCGAGCACTAGGCCCGGCATCACCTGAGCCCAGCCAAAAAAGCCCAGTAAAAAAAAGGAGCCCCCGCTGCCGATAGTCGGCGCGGAGGCTCCTTTTTTGCTATTAGCCCGACTGCTCAGGCGTTGGGGCGCTTACCGTGGTTAGCGCCGCCCTTCTTGCGGTCGCGCTTCTTGCGTGCTCGCTTGCTCATGGCTGCCTCCTTGCTTCTAAAGTATTTGGACTACCATCCAGTCTCCCACACTTCGCCGTGTCAGCAGTCAACCGGGGATCGTCGTTGGCCAAGGCCAGCGGTCCTAGGATGGTAGGACAGTCGAACCGAAGGAGCACCAGGTGACCCGCGCCGTTTATGTAGACTCATTTTCCACCGAGGACCCATTGGACGGTCTGGTGATTGGCGAGCTCACTGCCAGCGATCCGCCCGAAGGATACCGGCGGGTCACGGTCAAAGCCTCAGCGTTAAACCACCACGACCTGTGGTCGCTCCGCGGAGTGGGCCTCAGCGCCGACAAACTTCCGATGGTCCTCGGGTGTGATGCGGCGGGAATTGACGACGACGGCAACGAGGTACTGGTTCATGGGGTGATTTCGTCACCCGGCTGGGAGGGTGATGAAACCCTTGACCCGCGGCGTTCGCTTCTGTCCGAGAAGCTTCCCGGCGCGATGGCCGACGTCGTGTGGGTCCCGGAACGTAACCTGATTCCGAAGCCGCCGGAGCTGAGCTTTGAGGAGGCCGCCTGTCTGCCCACCTCCTGGCTGACCGCCTATCGGATGTTGTTCACTGTCTCACCCGCCGCACCCGGATCCACCATTCTGGTGCAGGGGGCGGGTGGAGGGGTTTCCACCTCACTCATTTCGTTGGCCAGCGCGGCTGGTTTTCGGGTCTGGGTGACCAGCCGGAGCAAAGCCAAGCAGCAGCGCGCGCTGGAATTGGGTGCTGCTGCAGTGTTCGACGACGGCGCACGCCTGCCTGAGCGGGTTGATGTGGTCTTCGATTCAGTCGGCGAGGCTACCTGGTCCCACTCCTTGAAGTCGTTGAAGCCCGGCGGCGCGGTCGTGACCTGTGGTGCCACGAGCGGAGCCGCACCAGGGGCCGACCTCAACCGGGTGTTCTTTCTCCAACTCAAGGTTCTCGGTTCCACCATGGGGACCCGTGAGGAACTGATCCGGCTCACCCGCTTTCTGGTCGCCACGGGTGTACGCCCAGAAATCGACGAGGTGTTCCCCCTCGAGCAGGCCGAGAAAGGCTTCAGGAGAATGCTTGAGGGCGAGGTCTTCGGGAAAATCGTCTTCAGTCATTAGGTCCCAGTACCTGGGCACACGGGGGAGGGCACGCGGGAGGGCACGGGAGAGGGGATGACCCTGGATTACCTGACGCGCAGAAGCTCCGCTCGTCCGTGACACTGTTCGGCCGGGCAGCGCAAGTACCGGCTAACCGGTTTACTCAGGTGCCGGGACGTCCAGCCATTGGAACCAGCCGCGATGGAGAACCAGCCAGGCCATCAGACCGTAGCCAGCCTGGCCCGGCCCTCCGCCATTCGCCGCCAGGTCGTTGCGCCACTGCTCATGGGCCTGCAGGGGAGTGAACGTGTCCACGTAGACATGTTTCCGACGCGTGGTGACATCGGCGAAGGCCGCCGACAGGTCAGCCAGCCTCCGGTTACGCTCGGCATCCAGACCGGGGGGAGGCCCCACCACCAGCACCTTAACGCTCATCTGCGCGGCGCCGTCGAGGATGTTGGCAAGGTTGAGCCGGCTGCGCGCCGTTGACAGATCCAGATCGAGGTCCCGATCGGAAAGACCAATAACAAGCCTGTTCTCGAATCCGTCATCGAAACGGCGTCCAGTTTCCTGCAGCCACCGGTTCGCGAGTGCCTCAGTGCCCTCCTGCGGGGCGGCCAGGGTGAACGCCTGCAGGGCGACGCCGTCGGGAGCCGTCCGGGCGAGGACGCGGCCAAACCAGCCCAGGGCACGAGGATCACCCAGGCCTGCGAGCAGTTCGTCACCTACGGCTGCGAGCCTGATTCTGCGTTGTTCCACTGGTTGGTTACCTTTGTCCGCTCATTGTTTCATCACTTGGTTGCACCACTGCGATCCGTGTTTCGAACCGAGCTCAAAAAAACTGTTGGGTGGGGTGCACGGCACCCCACCCAACATCATACGTAACTACCTTCGGGTCGGTGGTTACCGCCGTTCGAAGGCCTTCTTCACCAGGATCTCCTGCTCCACTGCATGGCGCTTGGCCGAGCCCGTGGCGGTCGATGCCGAGGCTGGACGCGATGCCAGGCGCAATGGCCGGTCAAGGTGTTCCGGCAGGTTCAGACCGATAAACGGCCACGGCCCCTGGTTCGCCGGTTCGTCCTGGGCCCAGACGAGGTCAGCCTGAGGGTACTTTCCGACGGCCGCCTTGATCTCCTCAACGGGGAGGGGTGCCAGCTGTTCCACCCTGATAATCGCGGTCTTCTGGTCATCGGTCTTCTGGCGCGATGCCAGCAGGTCGTAGTACAGGCGGCCGGAGACCAGGATGACGCGGTCGACGTCGTTGGCATTGAGTTCCTGCTTGTCCGGGATGACCGGAAGGAAGGTGCCGTTGGTGAAGTCCTCAACCGAGCTGGCGGCAGCCTTCAGCCGAAGCAACTGTTTTGGCGTGAAGATGATCAGCGGTTTCCGCGGCCTGGTGTAGGCCTGGCGGCGCAGCAGGTGGAAGTGGGAGGCCGCGGACGTCGGATTGGCAACAACCATATTATCTTCGGCGCACATCTGCAGGAAACGCTCAATGCGTGCCGACGAGTGGTCGGGGCCCTGCCCTTCGTAGCCGTGCGGCAGCATCAGTACCAGTGAGGAGCGCTGACCCCACTTCTGCTCTGCCGAACTGATGAACTCGTCGATGATGGTCTGGGCGCCGTTGACGAAGTCGCCGAACTGGGCCTCCCAGAGCACCAGGGCATCCGGACGTTCAACCGAGTAACCGTACTCGAAGCCCATGGCAGCATATTCGGACAAAAGCGAGTCGTAGATCCAGAACTTCGCCTGGGCATCGCTGAGGTCATCGAGCGGCAACCATTCCTCACCGGTCGCCCGGTCGTGGAAGACCGCGTGGCGTTGCACGAAGGTTCCACGGCGCGAATCCTGGCCTGCCAGCCGGACCGGCACACCCTCCATGAGGAGCGAGCCAAACGCCGCCAGTTCGCCAAAGCCCCAGTCGATGCCGCCTTCGCGGGACATCAGCTCGCGCTTGTCGAGCAGCGCCTTCAGCTTCGGGTGCACGGTGAAGTTCTCGGGGATTGAGGTGTGGACCTTGCCGATGTGGGCGAGGGTTTCCGGAGTGATTGCGGTGCTGGCCGGGACGCCGACCCCCGTGTCGGACTGCTGCGACAGCGGACGCTCAATGTCCGATACTGCTGCGGCGTCCTTGGTGACGATCGGGATGGGGGAGGTCTGGGCAGCATGCGTTTCAGCGAAGACCCGCTCCAGGCGTTCCTGGTAATCCCGCAATGCCTGCTCCGCCTCGTCCTGGCTGATATCGCCGCGACCGATGAGCGCCTCGGTATACAGCTTGCGCACCGAGCGCTTCGCCTCGATGAGGTTGTACATCATGGGCTGGGTCATCGACGGATCGTCGCCCTCGTTATGACCACGACGGCGGTAACACACCATGTCGATCACAACGTCCTTATTGAACTTCTGCCGGAACTGGTACGCCAGCTGGCCTACCCGAACCACTGCCTCAGGGTCGTCTCCGTTGACGTGGAAGATCGGTGCCTGCACCATCTTCGCGACGTCGGTGGAGTAGACCGAGGACCGTGACGAGGTGGGGGAGGTGGTGAAACCCACCTGGTTGTTCACAATGATGTGGATGGTGCCACCGGTGCGGTAGCCCCGAAGCTGTGACAGGTTCAGGGTCTCAGCAACAACACCCTGGCCCGCGAAAGCCGCGTCGCCGTGGATCTGGATCGGGAGAACCGGGAACGCGTCGCCCAGGTCGAGGCGGTCCTGCTTTGCCCGGACGATGCCCTCCAGCACGGAATCGACTGCCTCAAGGTGGGACGGGTTCGCGGCCAGATAGATCTTGGTCTCATTGCCGCTGTCCGAGGTGAAGGTGCCCTCAGTGCCGAGATGGTATTTCACATCGCCCGATCCCTGCACCGAGCGGGGATCCTGGGTGCCTTCGAATTCGCGGAAGACCTGACCATAGGTCTTTCCAGCGATGTTCGTCAGCACGTTCAGCCGGCCACGGTGGGCCATGCCGATCGCTACCTCATCGAGGCCGTCGTCGGCCGCGTTGGAGATGATCGAATCGAGCAGCGGAATCAGCGACTCGCCGCCCTCCAGGGAGAACCGCTTCTGGCCGACGAACTTGGTCTGCAGGAACGTCTCGAACGCCTCTGCTGCGTTGAGCTGGTGCAGCACCCGCATCTGTTCTTCGCGGCTCGGCTTTGAGTATGAGTGTTCCAGCTCATCCTGGAACCACTGACGCTCCTCGGGATCCTGGATGTGCATGTACTCGATGCCGGTGGTGCGGCAGTAGGCGTCACGCAGCACACCGAGAATGGTGCGGAACTTGAGCATCGGCTTGCCGCCGAACCCGCCGGTCGGCCATTCACGGTCCAGATCCCACAGCGTCAGGCCGTGGGTCCGTACATCGAGGTCCGCGTGCTTGCGCTGCACATACTCCAGCGGGTTGGTGTCGGCCATCAGATGGCCGCGGACCCGGTAGGCGTGGATCAGCTGCTGGATGCGGGCAACCTTGTTGATCTCATCCATCGGATCAACCTGGATGTCGGCGCTCCACCGCACCGGCTCGTAGGGAATCCGCAGGGCCTCAAAGATCTCGTCGTAAAAGTTCTGCTCGCCCAGCAGCAACTGGTGGATGATTCGCAGGAACTCGCCGCTCCCGGCACCCTGGATGACTCGGTGGTCGTAGGTTGACGTCAAGGTGATGGTCTTGCTGATCGCGTGCTGAGCGAGGGTTTTCTCGCTGGAGCCCTGGAACTCGGCCGGGTATTCGAGGGCTCCAGCACCGATGATGCAGGCCTGGCCCTTGGACAGACGCGGCACCGAGTGGACGGTGCCAATTCCGCCCGGGTTGGTCAGCGAAACGGTGGTTCCTGCGTAGTCGTCGGCGCCGAGCTTTCCGCCGCGGGCCTTCTTGACCAACTCCTCGTAGGCATGCCAGAAGTCCGAGAAATTCATGGACTCGGCCTTTTTGATGTTGGGCACCACCAGCAGGCGGGTCCCGTCGGGCTTCGGCATGTCGATGGCCAGACCGAAGTTGACATGAGCTGGCTGCACCGCCGAGGGCTTGCCGTCGACGACGTCGTAGTACACGTTCTGGGACGGGAACTGGGCCAGCGCCCGGATGATGGCGTAGCCGATGATGTGGGTGAAGGACACCTTGCCGCCGCGGGCCCGAGCCAGATGGTTATTGATGACGACCCGGTTGTCGATCAAAAGCTTGGCGGGAATGGCACGAACACTCGTGGCGGTGGGAACGGTCAGGCTGGCGTCCATATTCGTGGCAATGGCCTTGGCCGGGCCGCGCAGCACCTTGACGGTGTCCTCGTCCATGTCCGTGGTCCGGTCCGACTTGGGCAGCTGGGCAGGAATCGGCGTCGTGGAGGGCTTCTCAGCCTTGGCGTTGTCTGACTGCCTGGACACGGGCTTCTCGGCTCTTTCCTGGGCTGCCTTCTCGATGGCCCGGTCAGCGTTGTCCTCGGCTTTAACCTCGGCCTTGGAATGGGTCTCCTTGGGAACCGGCGGCTTTGCCGACTCCTCGAAGCTGGCCGGAGACTCGCCCGACGACTTGGGGGAGCTGGATTCGGCGTTCACCACGGGCAGCTCCCGGGTGGAGGGGTTGTGGCCCAGATCGCCACTGCTGTTATTGACACTGCTGTTCTCGGCGCGGGGGGCCGTGTGGCGGCCGTTCTCGGACTTTGAGTCGTCGGCCGCGAAGGAATCGAACAGGGTCCACCATTTCTTGTCCACCGAGTTCCGGTCCTGCTGGAACTTTTCGTATAACTCGTCGACAAGCCACTCGTTTCCGCCGAATTCTTCAGGTAAACGGTGGTTGGGTTGTTCTGGCACTAGTAATACGCCTCTTCCGTAAGTTGCCCTGAGCCCGGTTCAGTCGCCTGCAGCGTGTTTTAGAGCGAGATAAAACTGTATACAGACCCGCAGTCAGTCTAATGACAGTCTGAGGTAACAAGCCAATCCCTCGAATGCTCGAAGTGTCCTAGGCAGCACATAGACTTTTTGCTGAAGCCGATCCAGGAGCAACCCCCATGCGTTTTATCAATCAGCCAGCCACCGACCTCACCTATTCGGACGTTTTTCTGGTCCCCTCCGCTTCCGAAGTGGTCTCCCGGTTTGACGTCGACCTGGCGAGCGACGATTCGACTGGAACCACCATCCCCCTGGTGGTGGCCAACATGACGGCTGTCACCGGACGCCGGATGGTGGAAACGGTGGCGCGTCGAGGAGGGCTGGCGGTATTGCCCCAGGACATTCCCTCAGCGGTCATCGCCGAGGTGACCCAGTGGGTGAAGAGCCGGGACTCCGTGTACGAGACCCCGTTGCGCCTCACGCCGGGTCACACGGTCATCGATGCGCTGCACCTGATGAACAAGCGCTCCCATGGCGCAGTGATGGTCGTGGACGAGCACAACAGTTGTGTAGGGATAGTCCGGTCCTCCGACTGCGAAGGAGTCGACCGTTTTGCGTCATTGGAGTCGGTGATGCGCACCAGCTTCATCAAGTTCGAGTCCTCCCGGTTCGAGGCCGACACCGCGGCGGGGCTGCAACTCGCCTTCGAGGAACTCGATGCGGCGGGTACCAATCTTGCACCCGTCTCACGGGACGGTGAATTGCTCGGCGTCCTGACCCGCACCGGTGCGCTCAGGTCGACAATATATCGGCCGGCGCTCGACGCGAACGGCTCCCTGCGCGTCGCAGCAGCGGTGGGCATCAACGGCGATGTTGAGGCGAAGGCTGCTGACCTGCTCGACGCCGGCGTGGACGTACTGGTGGTGGACACCGCCCACGGCCACCAGAGAAAGATGATTGACGCGCTGCGGGCTGTCAGAGGTGTCGTCAACGGACTCGGGCGGCCAGTGCCCATCGTGGCGGGAAACGTGGTGAGCGCCGATGGTGTGCGTGACCTGGTGGAGGCTGGCGCCAACATCGTCAAGGTGGGAGTCGGCCCAGGTGCCATGTGCACCACCCGAATGATGACCGCGGTGGGACGCCCCCAGTTCTCGGCTGTCCAGGAATGCTCTGAGGCGGCGCGCGAGCTCGGGGCGCAGGTCTGGGCCGACGGCGGCGTGAGGTATCCACGCGACGTTGCCCTGGCGCTGGCTGCGGGCGCCAGCCAGGTCATGATTGGATCCTGGTTTGCCGGCACCTATGAGAGCCCGGGTGACCTGCAGACGGACAGCAGCGGCCGGCAGTACAAGGAAAGCTTCGGCATGGCCTCAGCCCGTGCGGTCCAGAACCGGACCCAGCGCGACGACGTGTTCGCGCGTGCCAGGAAAGGACTGTTCGAGGAGGGTATCTCCACTTCGAAAATGTACCTGGACCCGGCCCGGCCCGGGGTTGAGGACCTGTTAGATATGATCACCGCCGGACTGCGCAGCTCAATGACCTACGCGGGGGCGCGTAGCCTCGCAGAGTTCCGGGACAACGCAGTGGTGGGCGTTCAGTCAGCAGCAGGCTACGAAGAGGGCAGGCCGCTGCCCCAGAGCTGGTAAAACCGGAACTGGCGCGCTCCGGCCCCTGATGTAAACTGAAACTCTTATGGACAGTTCCTCTAGGGGCCGGCCCTCGATGCGTTCGCGGCATTTTTCCGCCAAACGGTCGACATGCGCCGGCAGACCCCGCACATATGCCCATCGCCAACTCGAGGCAGTATTGGGACCCATCGAACCAGATCCCACTGGACCAAGCGTTTCCTGTGCCAGCTCAGCGGAAACCCAATCGGAGCCTTCCAGACCGGTTCAGGCCGGATCTTTTCTATGCCACCAGGATGATTCGCTCCGTCTACCCGGGCTGGCGGTGAGTGCACCGTGGAACTCTACTTCCTGATAGCAGGCCTGCTGCTGATCCTCGGAACAGGGTTTTTTGTCGCAGTCGAATTCTCGCTCGTTGCGCTGGATCAGACCTACGTTCAGCGGGCCGTTGACAACGGCGACAAAGGGGCAGTGCCCCTCCTCAAATGTCTGAAATCGCTCTCCACCCAGCTCTCCAGCTGCCAGCTGGGGATTACCCTCACCACGCTGCTGACCGGTTATGTCATGGAACCGTCCGTCGGCCGCCTGATCCAGGGCCCGCTGAGCACGATCGGCATCCCCGACGCGATCCTCGGCACGGTTTCACTGGTCATTGCGATGACACTCGCCACCCTCCTTTCAATGCTGATCGGCGAACTGGTCCCCAAAAACCTGGCGATCGCCCTTCCGTTTAAAATCGGCAAGCTGCTGGCGCGGCCTCAGCTGATCTTCACCGGGGTGTTCAAACCCGCGATTGTGGTGCTGAACGGGTTTTCCAACCGCGTCCTGAACCTCTTTGGACTGGAAGCAAAGGAAGAAATCTCCGGCGCCCGCACACCCTCGGAGCTCTCCTCCCTGGTCCGGCGATCGGCTGAGATGGGCACTCTCGACGCTGGTACCGCCAACTTCCTGGCCCGGACGTTCAGCTTCTCCGAACGGACCGCCGCCGACGTCATGACCCCGCGGATCCGGATGGAAACGATCGATTCGGATCAAACAGTGGCCGACGTCGTCGACCTGGCCCGTCGGACCGGATTCTCCCGGTTCCCCCTGATTGCAGACTCACCAGACGACATTCGCGGCGTGGTTCACGTCAAGAAAGCTGTGGCAGTTCCGCGCAGCAAGCGTGCAGGGCTCCCTGCCGGGACCATCATGACCGAGGTCCTCCGGGTGCCCGAGACGGTCCACCTGGATTCCCTGTTGGCAGAGCTGCGGGAAGCGAACCTTCAGCTGGCGGTGGTCCTCGACGAGTACGGCGGCACGGCTGGCGTCGTCACCCTCGAGGATCTGGTCGAGGAGATCGTCGGCGAGGTCTCGGATGAGCACGACAAACTGAAACCCGGAGTGCTGCAGAGCGCTTCGGGCAACTGGTTCTTTCCGGGCCTGATGCGTCCGGACGAGGTCACCGAGCAGATTCCGCACCTCTCGGTACCCGACGAGGCTGGTTACGAAACGGTCGCCGGGTACATCATGGCCCAGTTGGGTCGGATTGCTGCCCCAGGTGACCGGGTCGATGTCCCCGAGGGGATCCTTGAGGTGGAACGCATGGATGGTCGTCGGATCGACCGGGTCAGCTTCATTCCGCGGCCCCCTGAAGATGAAACTGGCGGAGTACCACACGCCGCAATGGAAGGTCAACGATGAGCGACTGGGCCGGAATCGTATGGCTGATTGTCCTGTTGATCGGAAACGCCTTCTTCGTGGGCGCCGAATTCGCTGTCATGTCAGCGCGCCGCAGCCAGATTGAACCGCTGGCCGACCAAGGTTCCAAGCGCGCCAAAACCACGCTGTGGGCGATGGAGCACGTCTCGTTGATGCTCGCCTGTGCGCAGCTGGGGATCACCGTGTGCTCGCTGCTGATCCTGCAGGTCGCTGAACCCGCGATCCATCACCTCCTGGTGGTTCCGCTTGAATCAGTGGGAATTCCTGCTGGGCCCGCCGACATCATCGCCTTCGCGATTGCCCTGCTGATCGTGACCTTCCTGCACGTCACGTTTGGCGAAATGGTCCCGAAGAACATCTCGGTATCCGTCGCTGACAAGGCTGCGCTTCTCCTGGCACCACCCCTTGTGATGATTGCGCGTGTGGTGAATCCCATCATTGGGTCACTGAACTGGTTGGCGAACCATATCCTGCGGGCTATGCGCGTTGAGCCGAAGGACGAGGTGACCTCTTCGTTCACCCTGGAGGAGGTGCAGTCGATCGTTCAGGAGTCCACGCGCCACGGGCTGGTTGACGACGGCTCCGGTCTGATTTCCGGCGCGCTCGAGTTCTCGGGCCAAACCGCCGGTACGGTCATGGTGCCTTTGGACGAGCTGGTGAGCGTCCGGACGGACTCCACCCCAGCAGAGTTCGAGAAAACCGTGGGGCGAACCGGGTTTTCGCGGTTCGTGTTGATGGATGAAAACGACGTCCTCACCGGGTACATGCACCTCAAGGACATCATGTCGATTTCCGAGGAAATGTACTCCAAACCCATTACCGAGAACAAGGTCCGCACCCTTGCGAACCTGAGAATGGATGACGAGATCGAGACGGCGTTGACCACCATGCAACGCACCGGGTCCCACCTGGCTCGGGTGCTGGGTCCCGACGGCGCCACCCACGGAGTCCTCTTCCTTGAGGATGTTATTGAGCAGCTGATCGGAGAAATCCGGGATGCCACGCAGAATCAGGGACACCGACGGACTGGCTCCAGTGTGGACGAGCTCGGTCTCGACCGCAGCATCAGCTAGGTACCCTGTGCCCGACGAGGTATCCCTCGATATGCGAATGATTCGCGTTTGCGTTAGACTTGCGGTCAGGAGTTATTGATCCGGGTTCCAATTACGTAGATCGAGGGATACATGCGACGTCTTTCCACCTCAACCGGCTTCATCGGAGTAGCGGCAATGGCGTTGGCCTTGACCGGCTGCGGTCAGGGGGAGAGCGGCAATAATGCTGCTGACACCGCCGAGGATCAGATCCAGGTGGTTGCCTCCACCAATGTCTACGGAGACATCGCGCAGACCATCGGTGGCGACAATGTTTCGGTGACCTCGATTGTTGACAGCCTGGCGCAGGATCCGCACTCCTACGAGGCTACCGTCCAGGACAAGCTGGCGGTTTCCGAGGCTGACCTGCTGATCGAGAACGGTGGCGGTTATGATCCGTTCCTGCACCTCCTGGCCGACGAGGTGGAGATGGACCATGACTACCTGATTTCGGCAGTCAGTGAGTCAGGCTTCGAGGGCTTCGAGGAAGAGCATGAGGATGAGGGCGAGCATGTTGGTGAGGAAGAGCACGAGGAAGAGGGCGAGCATGCTGGTGAGGATGAGCATGCTGGTGAGTCAGAAGCAGAACATGCCGAGCACGCCCACGGCTCGGCGAATGAGCACGTCTGGTATGACCTGGACACCATGCGGGCCGTAGCCGCGACGATTGGCGAGAAGCTAACCGCGCTCGATCCCGACAACGCCGGGCTGTACAGCGCCAATGTCGATGAGTTTGACGCGGGCATCACCGCCCTGACCGAGCGGCTCTCGGAACTGAGCGAGGTCTCCGCAGGCCAAACGGTCGCAATCACCGAACCGGTCCCCGTCTACCTGCTCGAAGCGGCCGGGCTGGAGAACGTCACGCCGAATGGCTACAGTGAGGCGATTGAAGAGGGATCGGATGTTTCAATCGCCGTCCTGAACGAAATGATGAACCTCATGGAGGACGAGTCGCTGGCGTTCCTTGCCTATAATGAGCAAACAGAAAGTCCCCAGACCCAGACCGTTCGCGACGCAGCGGACGCGGCCGGGGTGGAAATCGTCAACTTCACGGAGACAGTGCCTGAGGGGGAAGACTTCCTGAGCTGGATGACTTCCAATGTGGACGGTATCGAGAGCGTCCTCGCCCCCTGATCAACTGATGGTGGAAACGCCACGCCACCTACTTTTTCGCTGGAGATGAACCTACTGGCTTTGACTCAAGACCACCGCATGGCCGAGCGGCCGGAAACAGACCCTATGGTTCGGCTCCGGTCAGCGTCGCTCTCCTTCGGTGACCGCGTTCTCTGGCAGAATCTCGACCTTGATATCCGCAAGGGTGAGTTTTTCGCTGTCCTCGGACCGAACGGTTCAGGGAAAACCAGTCTCCTGAAGGTGCTTCTGGGTCTGCAGCAACTTGACTCGGGCACGGCGACCATCAATGGTGCAGCGGTGCGCCGCGGCAGCCGCGACATTGGCTACATCCCCCAGCAGAAGTCCTTTCCACCGGAAACTCCGCTGCGGGCCCGTGATCTGGTGGGGCTCGGCGTCGACGGTCATCGCTGGGGGCTCAGATGGAGGGGTCGGGACTTCAAGGCCACTGTCGATGCCCTGCTGGAAAAAGTAGGTGCCTCCGCCTATGCCGACGCGCCCGTCGGGCGGCTTTCCGGGGGAGAGCAACAGCGGCTGCGCGCGGCCCAGGCCCTCGCGACCAATCCGCAGGTACTCCTCTGTGATGAACCGCTGCTCTCCCTGGACCTGCACCACCAACAGGCAGTGAGCGGTTTGATCAACGCGCAGTGCCGGGTCAACGAATCGGCAGTGGTGTTCGTGACGCATGAGATCAACCCGATCATCGACTATGTCGACCGGGTGCTTTATCTGGCCGACGGCCAGTTCAGGATCGGCCCACCCCACGAGGTGATGACCAGTGAGGTACTGTCCGAGCTCTACAGGAGCAACGTCGAGGTCCTGCACAGCAAGGGTCGGATCATTGTCGTCGGGCTGCCGGATGACACCACCCACCATCACGCGGAAGGACACTGACAGTGGACCTGCAGGAAATCCTGACCGCAATTTTCAACTTCGAGAACTACTCAGATCTGCTTCCCCTGGTGCAGAATTCGCTGTGGGCGGGCGCAGTGTTGGGACTCCTCGGCGGGTTGATCGGTACTTTTGTGATGATGCGGGACCTTGCCTTTGCCGTCCACGGCATTGCCGAGCTGTCGTTTGCCGGAGCTGCCTTCGCCCTCCTCATCGGGGCGAATGTGATCTACGGATCCCTGGTGGGTTCAGTGCTCGCGGCGGTCGTCCTCGGAGCCATGGGGATCAGGGCGAGGGACCGGAACTCGATTATTGGCGTGATTATGCCCTTCGGCCTCGGCCTCGGCATCCTGTTCCTGGCGCTGTACGAAGGCCGCGCAGCCAACAAGTTTGGCCTGCTGACGGGGCAGATCGTCTCGGTTGATGATGTCCAGCTGTCGCTGCTGGCAGGTTGCGCAGTGGCCGTGATGGTGGCGCTGCTCGCCATCTGGCGGCCTCTCACCTTCGCGAGCGCCGACGCCGACCTCGCCGAAGCCCGTGGAGTGCCCGTGCGGGGACTCTCCATCATGTTCATGTTCCTGCTGGGCGTATCGGTTGCGTTGTCCATTCAGGTGGTGGGGGCGCTGCTCGTCCTGGCCCTGCTGATTACCCCAGCGGCGGCGGCGCTGAAGGTGACTTCCTCGCCACGGATCGTGGTGTTGCTCAGTGTGATTTTTGCGTGCGTGTCAGTGGTCGGCGGGATCCTCCTGGCCCTGGGTGGCCGGATTCCCATCAGTCCGTACGTGACCACAATTTCCTTCGTGATCTACCTCGTCTGCCGCGGGATTAGCTGGCAGCGCGGGAGACGCACCGCCTCCACCACTTCAACCCCTGCGACAGTGCGCCCAGCCTAACCTGCAGCCCCAGCTGTGCAGGCCGGGCACAGGCCGTAGATTTCAACGGTGTGGGCTACCTCGGTGTAGCCATGCTCTTCAGCAATTCGTGCAGCCCATTTCTCCACGGCTGGAGCTTCGATCTCGACAGCGCGGCCGCAGCTTCGGCAGAGCAGGTGGTGATGGTGATGTGGGGCGTCGCACCGGCGGTAGACGGCTTCGCCTTCGCCGTTGCGCAGCACGTCAACCAACCCGTCTTCGGACATCGACTGGAGAATCCGGTACGTGGTGGCCAGTGAGACCGCGTTGCCTGTTTCGTGCAGGCGCCGGTGAAGCTCCTGGGTGCTGACGAAGTCGTCGAGCTCGTCCAGCGCCGCGCTTACCGCCAGCCGCTGCTTAGTGACCCGTTGTTCCGGTCCTTTGCGTGCTGTCGGTTCTGCTGTTGGTGGCACTGCCGGATCGCCTCCTGACGGCTCGGGTGTTACTGACTGTCGCGAACAAGGTTACCAGCGCTTGGCCCCAGGTCCTGTTGTTGCTGGGCTGGTCGGCGGTAGGCTGACGCGATGAAGCTCACCAAATTCACTCACTCCTGTGTCCGGTTGGAGAAGGACGGTGCCGTGCTCGTGATCGACCCGGGGACATTCAGTGAGAGCGAGGGCGAGACCGGCACCGAGACGGCGCTGGCGGGGGCACACGCGCTACTGATTACCCACCAGCATGCCGATCACTTTGACGAGGAGAAGGTGGTGGCGGCGCTGCAACTGGACCAGTCGCTGCTGGTTTATGCGCCAGCGAAGGTGGCCGGTATGTTGGCTGAGCGGCTCGACGCCGATGGCCTGGACCGGGTGCACACGGCCGAACCCGAGCAGCGATACAGCGTCGCGGGTTTTGAGGTGCAGACCTTCAGTGGTCAGCATGCGCTGATCCACCCGCACATTCCGATGGTGGCCAATATTGGCTACCTGATCGATGGTTCTCTCTACCACCCAGGAGATTCGTTCATCGTCCCGCATGGCGTCGACGTATCGACGGTTCTGGTGCCGGTGCACGCGCCGTGGTCCAAGACGGCCGAAGTGATCGATTTCGTCACGTCGGTGCGGGCGGCCCGGGCATTCCAGATCCATGATGCACTGCTGAATGAGACCGGTGTGCAGCTGGTTGAAGGCCATGTGGCCCGGATTGGAGGCTTGTATGGTACTGAGTTCCGTCATCTTGCCCTCGGTGAGAGCGTGACGATCTAGCGCAGTGTGGATCCACGGTGGAGTTCAGGTGGCTCGGGAAGCTGCGGTCTGAATGGCCCTGGCGAGGTCCCGTGGGCGGCTCCACATGGGCCAATGCCCCGTGGGGAGGTCAATGACGTCCAGGTGCTCGAGGTTCGCAACTTCGGCAAACAGAGCATGGCCTGCGCGGGCCAACTCCAGCACCTGCGCGCTCGGGATCGAGCAGCACACCAGGGTGGTCCGGACCCTACGTCGGGCATCGTTCGTGAGTTCGATGGGCTGGCGAAGCACAGGGCCGGGTTGAGGGACGGCACGGGCCCGAAAACGCGCAAGGTACTCCGTGCTCAGCCCTTCGAGGCTCGCCTGCTGTGCGAGGAGCTCAAAAGACGGCAGCGGAAGTTCCGCCAGCTCCTCCGGTATGCCTGGTGCGACCGCGCTTCCCATCGCCACCGGGCCGGAATCGACCCACACCACCCGATGGACAAGCTCGGGGTGTCGGTCAAGGACGAGGCTGACCGGGGCGTTCGCCCCATTGTGAGCGACAAGTGTTACGGGCTGATCCGCAGAGACCCCATGTTCAGTGATGACGTCCAGTACCGCTGAGGCTTGATCGTCGAGAGTCCTCTCGGCACGCCCGGGATCGTCCCCGTCGAGACCGGGCAGGGTCATCGCGATTGCACGGAAGTTCTCGGTTGTCAGGTGCTCAACGACTTCATCCCACGCCCAGGCACCCAGCCAGTGGCCAGCGATGAGAATGATGGTCGGACTGCTGGTAGTTGTTGTCATGCCTCCACCCTTGCAGGCACCTGGGACAAGGGTATGTCACTATTTATGGCATGAATTCATCGGCACCTGACCTGTGAAGCGAGTCGAACGGCTCCATGCTCTATCCGAGATGTTGCGCCGCAGCGGCGCACGGGGAGTCTCCGCCGATCGGTTGGCGAGAGAGTTCGAGGTATCCGTGCGCACCATTAAGAGAGACCTCGACGCGTTGGAGAGCAGCGGTGCGCCGATCTGGTCTCGCCCAGGACCCGGCGGTGGCTACGGACTGGCAATAGGTGCGTCCCTGCCGCCTGTCAGCCTGTCCCCAGCGCAGGCCGTGGCGCTGATGGCAGCCGTGTCCGCTGCACCCGATGCCCCCTACGCCGATCTGGCAGGAGTAGGTATCCAGAAGATCCTGGACGTCCTTGATCCCACAACCAGAGCACGAGCCGACAAGCTGGCCCACCGCGTGTGGGTCAATGCGCCTCCCCCCTCGTCGCGCGCCATCAGGTCGGCGCTGGAGGAAGCGATGGCTGAGCAGCGGGTGATCCGCATTCGCTACACCTCGGGAGACGGGACCACTAGCACCCGCGATGTGGAGCCGGTGCTGTTCGCCTCCACGAACGGGCAATGGTACCTGGTGGGCTGGTGCCTACTGCGCAACGCCATCCGGTGGTTCACTGTGTCCCGCATCGAGCGGGCCAATGCAACCAAGACGGCGTGCAGCGGGCACACCATCCACGAGGTCGGAGAACCCCCAGTGAACGCCAGACCGGTGCACTGTGGGGGGAGGGAGTCCCTTACTCAAACCCCGCGGTCAGTACCTTCAACGCAGTGACGGTTCCAAGCGGGTGTTGGGCTAGTTCCGCGGTGAGACGGTTACCGTGGAGACCTCGTCCAACCGGGGCGAGAGGTGGTCGCCGTCGACCACTACGCCACGCTCCCACCAGAACCGCAGACCAGCTGGGCTGTCTTCGAGACCGGCCAGGTTGTTGTCGAACCAGGGGCCTTTCAGACCGGACCAGCGGAAGGGCGGGTTCGGCACCTTCGCCGACCGGGCTACCAGCGCCCCCACCGGGCTTGCGACGCCGTAGGACAGGATGGCGGTAGCAAAGCGCATGGCGCGGGGGAGCGGGTTGCGGATCGGCGAACAGACCGCCTGGATGATCCGGCTCCCCGAGGTGCGTTCCACCTCGGAGACATACGAAAAGTGCACGTCGCCGGACAGGAACGTGACAGTTTCGGGTGCCTTGCCGCGCTTCCCATCTGCCACCTCAACCGCCATCTGCGCCACTCGGCGGAAGCTTCGCTGGAACGCGCCCCAGTGCTCCAGATCCACCGTGCGCCGCATCTTCTCGCCGATCTTCGCCCCGAATTTTCCCCAGGCGCCGTCGGCGAGCGCCTCGTTCCAGGCTTCGATGTGATGCAGGCCGGCAGGGAGCAGGAACGGTAGCGAGGTGGCAATCAGCAGATGCCGGAAGCCGCCCTGCATCTGTCCATCCAGCCACTCCATTTCCCGGTCGTCGAGGATTGATCTCCGGGCGGGGTCGAGCACCCGGCCCGCACGTGAGTCCAGGACCACCAGCCGGACGTCACCAATCTCCCTGGCAAAGCTCCACCGGTAGGTGGCCGGCTCCTGGTTGGCACGGTCAGCCAACTGGTCGAGCACACTGCTGATGTCCAGTTCCGTCTCGCCGTCGTGGGAACTGATCACCTGCCAGATTTCGTCCTGGTCCCGGTGCTCGGGTGAGAGATTGCCAAGGTGCTGGTGCACCCAGTAGGAGGCCAGCCCCGAGACGATCCGGCCCTGCCACCAGGAGGTAGCCTCCATGGCGTGCTTCCAGGCCAGGGAGGTGTTCCAATCGTCCCGAATGTCATGGTCGTCGAAAATCATTGCGCTGGGCAGGGTGGACAGGAGCCAGCGGTTGGCATCGTCGGACCACGCCAGGTTGTACAGGTGGGCGTACTCCTCATAGTCCTTGAGTTCTTCCCCGGGCTCCTCCTCGATGTCCCGGCGCGACTTGATGAACTCCTGCATCGCCTCGCTCGTCACGTCCGCGTACACCTGGTCGCCCAGGAACACCACCAGATCGGGCCAGGCGACATCGTCCACTCCGGCGGCCATGTTCAGGGCGTAGGCACGCATCGAATCGACGCCGTGTTTACTGTTTCCCGCCTCGTTATGGGGGACACTGGTCCGGCACGACCCGAACGCCATCTTGATGGGCTTGTCGGGGGTCAGCGTCGCGATCATGGACGGCGGGTAGGCAGACCCTTCCTCGGGCCACACCTGCTCCCCATCGATCGCCACCGTGTAGGCGGTGACGGATCCCGGTTCCAGATCGTTTGCCTCCACCAGGGCGTAGTGGTGGCCATGCACACCGAACGTCCGGGCGGTCCAGGACTGGTCACCGGCCGTCACTGTGACCCGCGCAGCCTGACGGGTTTCCACCCAGATGCTGGCGGAGGTCAGATCGACGTAACGCATCATGGGACCTAGTACCAGGGAATCAGTCATCCTTCAGTTCTACCCGGTTACTGGGGCGGCCGCTATTTGGCAGGTTCTTCCGGCCAGATCCCGGTGTCAAAGAAGCGGTCCAGCACTGCCGTGTGGGGGGTCGGATCCAGGTCACGCGCTGCCAGCCAGGCGTCGTCGTCGTAGGATCCGGTGTATCTGGTGCCGGCGTCGCACATCAGTGAGACAATGCTGCCGCGGCGACCCTGGCCGATCATGTCCGCGATCAGGCCCCAGACTCCCCACAGGTTGGTGCCGGTTGACGGGCCGGCATGCAGGCCGGTGAGTTGACGGAGGTGCCGCATCGCCGCGACCGATGCGGCGTCGGGGACCTGGATCATGTGGTCAATCACGCCGGGTACAAAACTCGGTTCCAGCCTCGGCCGTCCGATGCCCTCAATGCGGGAGGGGCTCCCCGCCGCCGCGGTACCAGGGGTACGCCACGCCGGATAAAAGGCTGAGTTCTCGGGGTCGACCACGGCCAGCCGGGTGTGGTGGCGCTGGTACCTGATGTATCGCCCGATGGTGGCGCTGGTGCCGCCCGTCCCGGCGCCCACCACGATCCAGTCGGGAACCGGGTGCTGTTCCAGGGCCAGCTGACCGAAAATCGACTCGGCGATGTTGTTGTTGCCACGCCAGTCCGTCGCCCGCTCAGCGTAGGTGAATTGATCCATGTAATGGCCGCCAGTCGTGGCGGCAAGGCCTGCTGCGGCCGCATAGACCTCGGAGGCATGGTCAACGAAGTGGCAGGCGCCACCATACTGTTCAATCTGGTCGATTTTTTCCTTGCTGGTGGTGCGGGTCATCACAGCGATAAACGGCAGGTCCAGAAGCTGCGCGAAGTACGCTTCGGAAACCGCTGTCGACCCGCTGGACGCCTCAACGACCGTCGTATTCTCCTTGATCCAGCCGTTCACCAGTCCAAACAGGAAGAGTGATCGAGCCAACCGGTGTTTGAGGCTGCCCGTCCGGTGGGTCGACTCATCCTTCAGGAACAGGTCAACTCCCCAGTGCTCAGGCAGCGGGACTGCGTAGAGATGAGTGTCAGCAGACCGGTTGTTTTCGGCCTCGATGCGGCGGATGGCCTCAGCAGCCCAGGACCGGTCGGAGAGGGGGCTCAGGATGTTCACTGGTTCAGCCTACCGGCCTCCCAACGGAGGCACGGAAAGTGGTTGGCGGTGAGGTTGGAGTACCGGCCCGGGCTGTGGTGGACTGGATTACATCAGGTCCGGCAGTGTTGCCGGTCACATTAAAAGGAGATCTTGATGAAGACTCTGATGGACGTGCAGACCCTGCGGGACCGGATGACCTCCGGCCTGCAGACGGTTCTGCTGGATGTCCGCTGGGCGTTGGGCGATCCCCACGGCCACGGTCATTACCAATCAGCCCACATCCCCGGCGCCGTGTACGTTGACCTCGAAGCCACGCTCAGCGGTGAACCGTCAGTGCGGGAGGGCAGGCATCCGCTCCCTGCCCTCGATCAACTGCAGGAAGCAGCCCGGCAGTGGGGCATTAACAACGGCGACGTGGTGGTGGCCTATGACAATTCAGGCAATACCTCGGCCGCCAGGCTCTGGTGGTTGTTGCGGTGGGCCGGTCTCGACACGGTCCAGCTGCTCGACGGCGGCCTCACCGCCTGGGTCGATGCCGGCTACGAGACTGAAGGGGGCGAGGAACAGCACTGCCTCGGCGAGGTGGAACTGAGCCTCGACGAAACGTCCGGCAGTGGTGCAATGCCGGTCGCCGACATCGAGGGTGTCCAGGGCATCGCCGAGCACGGGGTGCTGCTCGACGCGCGAGCCGGAGAGCGTTTCCGCGGTGAGGTGGAACCACTCGACCCCAAAGCCGGCCATATTCCGGGTGCGGTGAGTGCGCCCACCACCGGCAATCTTGCCCCGGACCAGCGGTTCAAGACACCCGCCGATCTCCGCCGGCGCTTTGAGGCATTCGGCGTGTCCGACGCCGTCGACGTCGCGGTGTACTGCGGATCGGGCGTTACGGCAGCCCACCAGATTGCTGCCCTGGAGATTGCCGGCTATCCGGCGGCGCTCTATCCGGGGTCCTGGTCCCAGTGGTCATCCCGCTCGGGCCTGCCGGTCGCCACCGGTGCCTGACCTGACCCACACCCAACCCACCGAATGACCCACACCCCACCATCGAGTCACCACAAATAACCGGTTTTCGACATGAAACCCGTTATGTGTGGTGACTCGATCCCGGATTGAAGGAGTTTGCATGAGTACCCTGTTCACCAAGATCATCGACGGCGACATTCCGGGGCGCTTCATCTGGAAGGACGACGACGTCGTCGCGTTCCTGACGATCGCTCCGCTCACGGACGGGCACACCCTGGTGCTGCCCCGGCAGGAGGTGGC
This sequence comes from Arthrobacter flavus, assembly GCF_039526005.1. Lineage (NCBI taxonomy): Bacteria > Bacillati > Actinomycetota > Actinomycetes > Micrococcales > Micrococcaceae > Arthrobacter > Arthrobacter flavus. The sequence goes on from NZ_BAAAIJ010000051.1 coordinate 67,783, forward strand.
GCACTGGGTGGACGCGGAACCCGAGCTGCTGGGCAAGGTGATGGCGGTGGCCCAGACCATCGCGAAGGCGCAGACCACCGCGTTCGCGCCAAAACGGGTGGGTGTGCTGGTGGAGGGGTACGAGGTGCCACACCTGCACGTCCATGTCTGGCCGACGCAGAGCGCCAAGGATTTCGACGTTCATGCGGTCGACCACAACCCGGATCCGGCCAGGCTCGACGCCAACGCTGCTGCGCTGCGGGCAGCCCTGCGGTCGGCCGGGCTCGGCGAGCAGGTGCCCACTGATGGGTAGCCGCCGTCGTTAGCTACCCGGTCGAACCCACCCCGGTGCGCTGCGCGGCCATCGCCTCGCCGATGGCCGCGCGGATCCGCTTCTCCGAAACGGTGTACGCGGTGCCGAGCTCCTGCGCGAACAGACTGATTCTCAGCTCCTCAAGCATCCAGCGCACGCGCAGCAATGCCGGGGGCGTTGTCCGGCCCGTGGGAACGAGGGCGGCGACGGCGTCGTCGTACTCGTCCTCCAGGCGTTGGACCACCGCCGTGCCGAGCGAATCGCGCTGCACGTTGCCGGCCAGTTTGGCGACCCGGGTCTCAATGCCGGTCAGGTAACGGGGGAGGTGGCTGAGTTGCGTGTACCCGGTTTTCGCAACAAAACCAGGGTAGACGAGCTGTTCCAGCTGGCTCCGCACGTCGTTCAGCGCGGTGATCAGGGCGAGGCTGGTTGAGCCCTTGAGCTGCTTTTCGATCCTGCGCGTGCTGGACAGGATCTTTTCGACTGTGGCGGTGACGGTGAAGACCGTGTCGATGAGCTCGGCCCTGACGGTTTCGTACAGCGAGTTGAACTCGGCCTCGGTCCAGGGCAGCGCCTCGGGGGTCAGCTTGTCGACCGCTGCCAGCGTGCAGTCCTCGATCAGTCCCGCAACGCTGCCATGCGGGTTCTGGCTGAAGGTGAGTTTCTCGGCGTTGCTGAGATGCTCCAGCACATACTTGGCAGGGCTGGGGACGCGCACCACGAGGAGCCGGATGACTCCATCGCGCATGGAGGCGCCCTGCTCGGCAGCGGTGGGGAAGACGGCGATACCGGCGGCGGTGCCCTCGTCGGTCAACGCCGGGTAGCCCGTCACCGTGTGGCCGTTCACCAGCCGGGTCACCTGCCGGGGAAGGTTGCCGAACGTCCACGAGGTCAGGCCGGACCGCTCGGTGATCCCAATGTCCACGGGATGCGCCGGCTGGGGGGTCGTCGGTTGGGAGTTGGCACCTGACCTCGCGTGGGCGGGTGCTTTCGCCGGGCGGGTGGTAGCGGGTGTGGCGCCGAGGGATTCGGCGATCGCGCGGCGTGTTTGCGGAGCCAGACGTTCCTGCAGGGCGGCAAGGTCGGTGCCCTCGTCGAGGATCTGGCCTTGTCCGTCGATCACCTGGAAGCTCATCAGGAGATGTTCGGGAAGGACGCTCCGGTTCCACGACCCGGGGGCGATGACGTGGCCCTTCAACCGGCGGAGTACCAGTTCCAGGGACTCTTCAAGGTCGTCGCGTGCCGGATCGAAGTCGGTGTGCAGCGCGGCGACGGCGCTGCGTGCCACATCGGGGGCTGGAATGAAGTTCTTGCGGATCTGCTTGGGCAGCGACTTGATCAGGGCTGTCACCAGTTCCACCCGGAGCCCCGGAATCTGCCAGTGGAACGGCCGGGCGTCGAGTTGGTTCAGGAACACCACGGGAATTTGTACCGTCACGCCGTCAGACGCGCCCTGCACACCGGGGGAGAACTCGTAGCCCAGCGGCAGCTCGAAGCTTCCCTGGTGCCAGGTTTTGGGGAACGCTGATTCATCCAGGTCGCTGTTTCCGGCGAGCAGGTCACCGGGTAGGAAATCGAGCAGGTCCGGCTGACGGTGGCGGGTGTCCTTCCACCAGGAGTCGAAGTGCCGTTCGGACACCACTTCTGGACCCACACGGGCGTCATAGAACTCGAAGAGGGTCTCGTCGTCGACCATCAGGTCGCGGCGGCGCAGCCGGTTTTCCAGCTCCTCAATCTCGGCGAGGCGTGCCTTGTTGCGATGGAAGAATTTATGGTGGGTTTTCCAGTCGCCCTCCACCAGGGCATGCCTGATGAACATGTCGCGGGCAACCTCGCGGTCGATCCGCCCATAGTTGACGCGGCGCTGGGGGATGATCGGGACCCCATACAGAGTGACCTTCTCATGGGCCATCACCGCACCCATCTTCCGGGACCAGTGTGGCTCGCTGTAGCTGCGCTTGACCAGGTGCGGTGCCACCTCTTCGGCCCAGAGGGGATCGAATTTCGCGGCCACCCGCGCCCAGAGGCGTGAGGTCTCGACCAGTTCGGCGGCCATCACCCAGTCCGGCGATTTCTTGAAGAGGGCACTGCCGGGGAACACCGCGAACCGCGTGCCCCGCGCACCGGCGTACTCCCGCTTGCGCTGGTCGTAGAGGCCAATGTGGCTGAGCAGGCCTGAGAGCAGGCTGATGTGAATCGGGGTGTCGTTGCCCACCGGATCCACCGGGTCAGGGGAGAGGGTGATGCCCAGCGGTTTCGCCAGCTGCCGGAGCTGGGCAAAGAGGTCCTGCCACTCACGCACCCGCAGGTAGTTGATGAACTCATTGCGGCACAGCTTGCGGAACTGGGTCGAGGACAGTTCCTTCTGCTGCTCCTGTAAGTACCGCCAGAGGTTCAGATACCCGGTGAAATCCGAATTCTCGTCGAGGAACCGTTTGTGCATCGCTGTCGCGGTCTGCAGCTTGGCGCCCTGGTCGGCCTGTGGGCGCTCGCGCGGATCCTGGATGGTCAGGGCCGCGGCGAGGACCATCACTTCCTTGGCGCATCCACGTTCCCCGGCCTCGACGATCATCCGGCCCAGGCGCGGATCCACGGGGAGCTGCGCGAGCTTCCGGCCGACCTTCGAAATGCTGCCCGACGGGTCGAGCGCGCCGAGCTCCTTGAGCAGGGTGACGCCGTCGTTGATGGCCTTGGAATCAGGTGGTTCGACGAAAGGGAAATCGGCGACGTCCTTGGGCCCGCGGGTGACTCCCATGGCGCTCATCTGCAGGATGACCGCCGCCAGGTTGGTGCGCAGGATCTCCGGGTCGGTGAACGGGCGCCGGGCCTCGAAGTCCTCCTGCGAATAGAGGCGGATGGCGATACCATCCGAGACCCTGCCGCAACGGCCAGAGCGCTGGTTGGCGGAAGCCTGGGACACCCGCTCAATCGGGAGCCGCTGCACCTTGGTGCGGTGCGAATAGCGGGAGATCCGGGCGGTGCCGGTATCGATCACGTACTTGATTCCGGGAACGGTCAGGGAGGTTTCAGCGACGTTGGTGGCGAGGATGATCCTGCGTCCCGGACCGGAGGGCCTGAAGACCCGGTGCTGTTCCTGCAGCGACAACCTGGCGAATAACGGCAGGATGTCGGTGCCCTTCAGCCGCGGGTTGACCTGCACCCGTGCGCGGAGGGCGTCGGCAGCGTCACGGATCTCGCGCTCGCCGGAGAAGAACACCAGAATGTCCCCGGGTGCTTCGGTGGCGAGTTCGTCGACGGCGTCACACACCGCATCGAGGGGGTCGCGGTCCTCCTCCTGGTCACCAGGGTCGGCGCTGTCATCAGCTTCGCTGGCCGGTTGGCTGAGCGGACGGTACCTGATCTCCACCGGGTAGGTGCGGCCGGAGACCTCGATAATGGGGGCCGGCTGCTTGACGCTCACAGCTTCATCGGCGGCGAAGTGCGCGGCGAAGCGTTCCGGATCGATGGTGGCGGAGGTGATGATGAGTTTCAGGTCGGGGCGCTGGGGGAGGATCCGCTTCAGATACCCGAGGATGAAGTCAATGTTGAGGCTCCGCTCGTGGGCCTCATCGATGATGATGGTGCTGTATTTCTTCAGCAGCCGGTCGTGCTGGATCTCCGCGAGCAGGATCCCGTCAGTCATCAGTTTGATCTTCGTGCTGCGGCTGACCTCGCCGGTGAACCGCACCTGGAAACCGACCTCGGCTCCCACCTTGACATCCAATTCCTCGGCGATACGTTCTGCAACGGTGCGGGCGGCCAGGCGTCGTGGTTGGGTGTGCCCGATCAGGCCGTTCTCGGCGAGTCCCAGCTCCACGCACATTTTCGGAATCTGGGTGGTTTTGCCGGAGCCGGTTTCGCCAGCAATGATCGTCACCTGGTTCGCGGCGATCGCGGCCATAATGTCAGCGCGTCGCTCGGAAACCGGCAGTTCGGGGGGATAGGAGATAGTCAGTGCCATGATTGCTTCCAATTCTAGGCGGTAGGACTATCTCCCGATGCCCTGGTCAACCGGGCTGCCGCCAACCGGGCCCGCTCCCGCATCTGCGGCGGTTCAAGGATCTCGAACTCGAGCTCCAGCGCCACCAGATGCATCAGCGGCCAGTCGAGCGAATCGAAGCCGGCCCTCATCAGGGTGTGCCCCTCGCCGTCGCTCTGGAGCTCGGCGGTATCCGGGGACACTTTTTGCGACACCTCGTCGATGGTGCCGGTCAGCCGCACGACGACGTCGTACTGGTAGGGGGAACGCGTCACTGACTGCTGTACATAGAGGGCAAGATCCCGTGCCGGAAGCGGGCGCGGGGTGAAGCGCTCCCGTTGTGCCGGAACGCTCTGGCACCGGTCCACCCGGAACGTCCGCCAATCCTCACGCAGAGTGTCCCATGCCACCAGGTACCAGCGCCTGCCGGTGTCCACGAGCCGGTAAGGCTCAACAAGTCGACGGGAAGACTCGCCATCCTGGCGCGAGTACCGGAACACCACGGTGCGTCGTTCGGTGATGGCTGAGGACAGTGCGGTGAGGATTTCGGGTCGGACCGGTGTGCTCACGGCCGCCATCCTGGTGACGGCGCTTCGCAGCCCGGCGAACCGCGGCCGGAGCCGGCTGGGAAGAACCTGCTCCAGCTTGGTGAGCGCCCGTACCGATGCCTCGCCGATTCCGGCGACCGGGCTGGCTGTGACGGCGCTGAGTCCGAGGGCGACAGCGAGCGCCTCATCGTCGTCGAGCAACAACGGAGGCAACTGCGCGCCAGCGCCCAATTGGTAGCCACCGGCGACGCCGGGCGAGGCGTGGATGGGGTAGCCCAGGGTGCGGAGTTTGCCGATGTCGCGACGGACAGTGCGCTCGGTGACTTCCATCCGGTCTGCCAGCGCGGAGCCGGTCCACTCCCTGCGCAGCTGAAGCAGGGAAAGCAAGTGGAGCAGCCGCGCTGAGGTTTCCAACATGGCTCCAAAATACTCCCTGATCAGGTCAGTAGCTGTCCTGAATAGCCCCTATTCTGACGGGATGGACCTCATCAAGGAATTGACCGACCAACTTCGGTGGCATTGGGATCATCAGGCGCGCCCCCGGCTGGCCAGTTTGACGGATGCGGAATACTTCTGGGAACCGGTGGGCGGTTGCTGGAGTGTGCGTCCCCGCGGGACCGGAGCGGCGGACCTTCAGGTGGGGAGCGGCGCCCTCACCATTGACTTCACGTATCCGGAGCCGGTGCCAGCTCCGGTCACCACGATTGCCTGGCGGATGGGCCACCTGATGGTCGGGGTTTTGGGTGCCCGGGTGGGCTCACACTTCGGGGGCGAGCCAATTGATTATGAAACCTTCGATTATCCGGGTACTGCTGCAGAGGCGCTCAAGCGGTTGGACGGGTTGTATGAGCAGTGGAGTGCCGGGGTCGCGGGGCTGGATCCGGCGGCACTGGATCGGGCGGTGGGTCCCGCAGAGCACGACTTTGCGGCCGCCCCCATGGGCGCGCTGATACTGCACGTCAACCGGGAGATGATTCATCACCTGGCGGAAATCGCCTTGCTCCGGGACCTCTACGTGTGGCGCACCAAGCCGGGATCGGCTTCTTAAAGCAGTCAACCCCCAGATTTCACTGAAATCTGGGGGTTGTTCTGTGCCCTCGATAGGATTCGAACCTACGACCTTCTGCGCCGGAGGCAGACGCTCTATCCCCTGAGCTACGAAGGCTGGATGCCGGTCGGACCGGCCCCGAAATGGGACTCACTGAGCTTATCAGGGAAGCAGCCCTTGACGAAAACCCCTGGCCTGTCCTCGCCTGGTGGGCGCCGCTGCGTCATGGAAATGGCCGCAGCGGCGTGCGCCGTTATGCTGGACTGGTGACTCCTGAAGAACTCTCTGCCGCCATTTCCGCATGCCTGAAAGACGCCGTCGCCGCGGGCGAATTCGACGTCGAGCTTCCTTCTGAGGTGCGGGTGGAGCGACCACGGAGCCGGGACCACGGAGACTGGGCTACCAACATTGCCCTGCAGCTGTCCAAGCAGGCGGGGATGAACCCGCGCGAATTCGCCCAGATCCTCAGCGGACGGCTGGAACAGCTCGACGGCGTCAAGACCGTAGCGATCGCCGGTCCCGGTTTCCTGAACATCACCCTCGATGCCGCCGCCGCAGGTGAGCTGGCCCGCTCAATTGTCGACGCCGGGTCCGGCTATGGCACCAGCGGGCTCATGGCCGGCACCAAGATCAACCTGGAATTCGTCTCGGCGAACCCCACGGGCCCCATCCACCTCGGCGGTACCCGGTGGGCGGCCGTCGGCGACGCACTGGCCCGGCTGTTCCAGTCCCAGGGCGCGGAGGTGACCCGGGAGTACTACTTCAACGATCACGGTGCCCAGGTGGAGAGGTTCGCCCGCTCGTTGTGGGCCAGCGCCAAGGGTGAGCCCTCCCCCGAAGACGGCTACGGCGGAGCCTACATCGACGACATCGCCGCCCGGGTGCTGGTTCTTGACCCCGCGATCCTGGACCTGTCGCAGGACGAGTCGATCGAACGGTTCCGCGAGCTCGGCGTCGACCTGATGTTCGGCGACATCAAGAAGTCGCTGCATGACTTCGGCGTCGACTTCGATGTCTACTTCCACGAACACTCGCTGTTCCAGGATGGGTTCGTGGAGGGCCTGCTGGAGAAGCTGAAGACCTCCGGCAATCTCTACCTCGAAGACGGCGCGTGGTGGCTGCGGTCCACCGAATTCGGTGACGACAAGGACCGGGTCGTTATCAAGTCCGACGGCGACCCCGCCTATATCGCAGGCGATATCGGCTACTTCGTCAACAAACGCCGCCGGGGCTTCGACCTGAACATCATCATGCTCGGCGCCGACCACCACGGCTATGTGGCCCGGCTCAAGGCCGCAGCTGCTGCGCTCGGCGACGATCCTGACACCGTCGAGGTGCTGATCGGCCAGATGGTCAACCTGATGAAGGATGGCGCCCCCGTCCGGATGTCCAAGCGGAACGGCACGGTAGTCACCCTCGAAGACCTGGTTGACGCCGTAGGGGTTGACGCCGCCCGCTACACCCTCGCCCGCTTCTCGGCGGATTCGAACATCGACATCGACCTTGATCTGCTCACCCGGCGGACCAACGACAACCCGGTCTTCTATGTCCAGTACGCCCACGCCCGGACCCATGCGGTGGAGCGCAATGCGGCCGCAGCCGGCGTGGACACGAGCGCGTTTGACGCCTCCGAACTCAGCCACCCCACCGAGGGCGAATTGCTGGCGGCGCTCGGCCAGTTCCCCGGGATGGTGGCCCAGGCCGCGGCCTTCCGCGAACCGCACCGGGTGGCACGCCACATCGAGGTCATCGCCGGCACTTACCACCGCTGGTACGACGCGTGCCGGATCGCGCCGCTGGGCGACGAACCGGTCACCGATCTGCACCGCACCCGGCTCTGGCTTAACAACGCCACGCAGCAGGTTCTCGCCAACGGCCTGGGGCTGTTGGGTGTGTCGGCACCGGAGCGGATGTGACGATGGGAACCGGAGCTGAAGTGAACCTGAACCACCCGTCGCCGCTGGCCCCCGGCTGGCTCAGCTACCCCGACAACGTCAACCGGCTGAACCCCGCACTGTGGGCTCGCGACGTCGACCGCCCCGCTGACGAGCTCACCATCAGTGGTCTGACAGTCAGTGACCTGGCGGAGCAGTACGGTACGCCGCTGTTCGTCGTGTCCGAAGACGATTTCCGCACCCGCGCCCGGAGCTTCAAGGACGCGTTTGACGCCGCCTTTGCCGACCTCTGCGGGGGAGTGGACGTCTACTACGCGGGAAAGTCGTTCCTGTGCACAGAAATCGCGCACTGGGTGGCTGAGGAAGGCCTCCGCCTCGACACCTGTTCCGGCGGGGAGCTCGCCATCGCCATCCGCGCGGGAATACCCGGCGAACACCTCGGCCTGCACGGGAACAACAAGTCCGACGCCGAACTGGGCCGTGCGCTTGACCTGAAGCTCGGACGCATCGTGGTGGACAGCCTCCCCGAACTTGAACGGGTGGCGGCCCTGGCCGCCGCCCGCGGCACGATCGCCAACGTCATGCTCCGGCTGACCCCCGGTGTGCACGCCTCCACCCACGAGTTCATTGCCACCGCCCACGAGGACCAGAAATTTGGGCTGTCCCTGGCCGACGGCGAGTCCTCACCCGCCGCCCAGGCTGTCGCCGCGGCGCTGGGCCACGACGCGGTCAACCTGCTGGGTGTCCACTGCCATATCGGGTCGCAGATTTTCGAGTCCGAGGGTTTCGAACTGGCGGCACGCCGGTTGCTCGCCTTCCTGGCGGACGTGCGGGACCGCCACGGCGTCGAGCTACCCGAGCTCGACCTCGGCGGCGGCTATGGGATTGCCTACATCGAGACCGACACACCCCGCCCACCGGCAGAGATCGCCATGGCGATGGCCGACGTCGTCCGCTCCACCTGCGCCAAATTCGGACTGCGCGTCCCCAGGATTTCCATCGAGCCTGGCCGCGCGATCGTAGGGTCAACAACGTTCACCCTGTACCGGGTGGGCACCACCAAAACCGTGAGGGTCGACGTCGAGGGCGGTGACACTGCCCCCCGGCGTTATGTGTCGGTGGACGGTGGGATGAGTGACAACCCCCGCCCGGTCCTCTACGACGCCGACTACTCGGCGGTCCTGGCCTCCCGCTCGTCGGATGCCACCGGTGTGCTGTCCCGCGTGGTCGGAATGCACTGCGAGAGCGGCGACATCGTGGTCAGGGACGTCTACCTCCCTGCGGACACCGATGCCGGTGACCTGGTTGCTGTGCCGGGCACCGGCGCATACTGCTGGGCGCTGTCCAGCAACTACAACTGGGTGCCCCGCCCGCCAGTGATAGCAGTCCGGAACGGCCAGGCCAGACTGATTGTGCGCGGCGAAACCGAGGACGACATCCTGGCCCGCGACATCCCCCGCACCAACAACTGATTGCAGGAGCGACACTATTTCACCTGATACAGCTTCGAACACCGGCACCATGTCGACACTTCGGATCGCCTTGCTGGGCTGCGGCAACGTGGGATCCCAGGTGGCGCGCATCCTGCTGGAGGATGCTGACGCGCTGGCAGCGCGGACCGGCGCCCGGCTTGAACTGACCGGAATTGCAGTGCGCAGCATTGACGCGCCCCGCGACGTGGACCTGCCGCGCGAGCTTTTCACCACCGATGCCGAGGCGTTGGTCGAGAGCGCCGACATCGTGATCGAGCTGATGGGCGGAATTGAACCCGCGCGGTCACTGATCCTGCGGTCGATCGAACACGGCGCTACGGTGGTCAGCGGCAACAAGGCGCTGCTCGCCCTCGACGGTCCCACCCTCTACGAGAAGGCAGACGCCGCAAAGGTCCAGCTGTCCTACGAGGCGGCGGTGGCTGGTGCGATCCCCATTCTGCGTCCCATCCGGGACAGCCTGTCCGGTGACCGCATCACCCGCGTACTGGGCATCGTCAACGGCACCACCAATTTCATCCTTGACCAGATGGACACCACCGGCGCCCAGTTCGACGACGCCCTGGCCGAAGCCCAGCGCCTGGGCTATGCCGAAGCCGACCCGACTGCCGATGTCGGGGGTCACGACGCCGCGGCCAAGGGCGCCATTCTCGCGTCCCTGTCCTTCCACACCCGGTTCGCCCTTGACGACGTCTACTGCGAAGGCATCACCCAGGTGACTGCTGCGGACATCGCCGCGGCCAAGGACGCAGGGTTTGTCATCAAGTTGCTGGCCATCGCCGAGTTGCTGCCGCGGGACGACGCCGACGGGGCCGGGGCTGAGGGCGTCAGCGTCAGGGTGCACCCGACCCTGCTGCCCCGCGATCATCCGCTGGCCGCAGTCCACGGTGCCTTCAACGCGGTGTTCATCGAGGCCGAGAACGCGGGCGAACTGATGTTCTACGGTCAGGGTGCCGGCGGTACCCCCACCGCGTCAGCGGTGCTGGGCGACGTCGTCAGCGCTGCGCGCCGCATGGTGTTGGGCGGCCCCGGTCGGACCGAAACCACCACCGGCCATGTCCCGTCCATGAGTATCGACGCTGTCCGCACCAGCTACTCCATCGGGCTCGACGTCGCTGACCAGCCAGGGGTCCTGGCGCGGATCGCGCAGCTGTTCGCCGAGCAGGGCGTGTCCATTGAAACCCTGCGGCAGAGCATCCATCCCGCGGGTGATCCTGGCCAGGCGACGGCTGAAATTCGCATTGTCACCCACCGCGCCACCGAAGCGGCCCTTGCCGCAACAGTTGAACAGATCCAGCACCTCGCCGTGATCAACTCGGTGACCAGTGTCCTCCGAGTGGAAGGAGCCTAAGTGGCTCACCAGTGGCGCGGCGTTATCCGCGAATATGCAGATCGTTTGCCCGTGACAGAATCCACCCAGGTCATCACCCTCGGCGAGGGTGGGACACCTTTGGTCCCGGCGAAGGCACTCTCGGAACTGACCGGATCACGGGTTTTCCTCAAGGTCGAAGGCATGAACCCCACCGGGTCCTTCAAGGACCGCGGCATGACGATGGCCATGACGGCCGCGATCGAGGCCGGCGCCAAGGCAGTGGTGTGCGCCTCCACCGGAAACACCTCGGCCTCGGCTGCTGCCTACGCCACCCAGGCGGGCATCACCTGTGCCGTGCTCGTCCCGGACGGCAAGATCTCCATGGGCAAGCTCAGCCAGGCCATCGCCCACGGTGCCGAACTGCTCCAGGTCAACGGCAACTTCGACAACTGCCTGGACGTCGCACGGAAGCTCGCCGAGGCCTACCCGGTATTCCTGGTCAACTCGGTCAACCCCGCACGTATCGAGGGGCAGAAAACCGGTGCCTTCGAGGTGGTCGACGTTCTTGGTGATGCCCCCGACTATCACCTGCTGCCGGTCGGCAACGCTGGCAACATCACCGCCTACTGGAAGGGGTACAAGGAATACTCCGAGCCCTACTCCAACCCCCATCTCGTCGGCGATAGCACGGTGCTGCCGCCGGTCGCCACCAAGCGTCCAGTGATGTGGGGTTTCCAGGCCGAGGGTGCTTCCCCCCTGGTGAAGGGCCACCCGGTCACGGAGCCGGACACCATTGCGACGGCCATCCGGATCGGTAACCCGGCCTCCTGGGATCAGGCGATTGCAGCACGCGACGAGTCGGGTGGATTGATTGAAGCCGTCACCGATCAGGAAATCCTTGAGGCGCACCGTTGGCTGTCGGCGCGTGAGGGTGTCTTCGTGGAGCCAGCGTCGGCGGCCGGAGTGGCTGGCCTGCTGAAGAAGCACGCGGCAGGCCTCGCTCCAGTCGACAAGACCATCGTGATCACTGTGACTGGCCATGGCCTCAAGGACCCCCAGTGGGCGTTGAAAGCTGCCGACGGGTCCGATGTCGAGCCCACCAAGGTCGATTTCGACGTCGTCAGCGTAGCCACAGCGCTGGGCCTTGAGGGTACTGCCGGTGAGTGAACGGGTGCCCTCACCAGCGGTCGAGCGGCGCTCCACCGGCACCAGGATGGTGGCGGCGGGCCAGGAGGCAACGATCAGCGTCCCCGCGACGAGCGCTAACCTGGGGCCGGGATTCGACACCCTCGGTCTTGCCGTTTCTTTGTTTGACACTGTCACGGTGCGGACCACCACCACCGGCACCGTCACCGTCACGGTGACCGGCGAGGGCGCAGGGGAGCTCCCCGGCGATGAAACCCATCTGGTGGCCCGCACGCTGCTTGAGACGCTGGAACGCTCAGGGTTCGGCTGCCCGGGGCTTGAGTTGGAGACGCAGAACCTGATCCCGCACGGCAGGGGACTCGGGTCGTCGGCGGCAGCGATCGTCTCGGCGGTGCTGGCTGCCAATTTCCTCCTGCCGGACGACGAAAAAATGGACTCGGCGGGTCTGCTCCAGCTGTGCTCCACCCTGGAGGGTCACCCCGACAATGTGGCGCCGGCCCTGCTGGGTGCGCTAGCCATCTCCTGGGAAACCGGAAGAGTCTTCCGCAGTACCCGGGTAGCGGTGCACCCCTCCATCATTCCGATAGCTGCCGTTCCTGCCACCAGCCTGTCGACTGAGACAGCGAGGGCGCTGCTCCCCGCGTCTGTCTCGCATGCAAGTGCCTCCTCGAACGCGGGCCGCGCGGCCCTGCTGGTTCATGCCTTGTCACGGGAACCTGAATTTTTGCTGGACGCCACCCAGGATGCACTGCACCAGGAGTACCGGGCCCAGGCAATGCTGCCCAGCGCCACCCTGATGCGGCAGCTGCGTGCCCAGGGTTTTCCGGCGGTGATCTCGGGGGCCGGTCCCACGGTGATGACCTTCGCAACCAGCGACGCCGAGGCCAGGACTGTTGAACAGCTCATTCATTCGTTGGCTGACGAGACCACCGATAAGAATTCCTCGACCGGATGGCGCGTCCTAAAGCTGACCGTGGCCCCCGAGGGTGCTAAACTGGTGGTGCACCAACGGAACGAGCTGTGACCCGTCGTAACTGTCGTTACTGTTTCAAACAGTCGCATTGTGGCAGGATGGTTAATTGTTCACCTGAGTGCTTCTGCTGATCTGGCCGTCATTTTCTTTTGACCGCCGCAAAGCTGCATGGTTATCAGCAGTCGCATCACCTCCGGTGTAACCTCCCACGAATGTACAGAGTGCTAGCGGTTCGAAGATAAACCGACAGCCTACTTACTTCCGAAGGTTCCCAGCACGCACGGCCAGGTCGGACTCTTCCGGCAGGACCGAACCCCATCCGACCAGAATGTATAACGGCGGCGGGGCTAACCAAACGCGGTCCACATCAGAGGTGGACCGCCCGACGAGGGGGAAGGATCCTTCGTGACTGAAACCACTGACCTGTTATCAGGTGTGGACACATCAAACGCCGGCACAGCCGACGCTCCCGCTTCCAAAAGCTCCGGCCTTGCCGGGCTGAAGCTCGCCCAGCTCCAGGCTCTTGCCGGTCAGTTGGGCATCACCGGCGGTTCCAGGATGCGCAAAGGCGACCTGGTATCGGCCATTTCAGACCATCAGCGTGGTTCGGCGGTAGCGGATCGTCCCAAGGACGCCGCCCCGACCGAGGGGAACGGCGCCGCACAGTCGGAAGCCAGCCAGTCAAACGGCTCCACCCGGTCCTCGCGACGTTCTTCCAGCCGTGCCACCAGCAGCGACGCTGACACAGCAGCCCAGACGTCACAGGACAGCGAGGGCACTGCGCCAGAGCAGACCGAGCGTCCATCGCGCACCCGGAACCGGAACCGGCGCGCCGGCTCCGACGGAGTCGTGAGCCTGCCCGCCGCTGAGACAGCACAGCCTGACGCAGCTGCCCCGTCAACCGGCGACGACGCCCAGACCGCGGACAGCACCAACGGTGGCCGCGACAACGGTAGCCGCGATAACGGTGGCGAACGTACCCGTGGCCGCGCGCCCCGGGAGAACCGGCGTGGACGACGTGGCGAAGAACGAGCCGACAGCACCGCGAACGAGGCATCCGAGACGACGTCGTCGGATGACACCTCGCGCGGAGCTGACCGGAACAACACTGACCGGAACAACACCGACCGGAACAACACCGACCGGAACGCCCAGGGCGCAGCGGAGTCGAATGACTCCAACGACCAGAACGACTCGGGCAGCCGCAATGACCGTGGCGGACGCAACCGGAACGACAACCGGAACGACGGCAACGACAACCGGACCAACAACCGCAACGACGGCAACGACAACCGGGAGGACGACGGCCGGGGGCGCAACCGCAACCGCCGTAACCGGAACTCCCGTGATGACAACGGCAACGACCGCGGCAACAGCAACGACCGTGGCAACAGCAACGATCGAGGCAATGATCGTGGCAACCGCTTCCGTGACCGCAACGACCGGAACGATCGTCGGCGGAACCGCAATCAGAACCCCGAGGTTGACGACGTCGAGGTCACCGAGGACGACGTCTTGCTGCCCGTCGCGGGCATCCTCGACGTCCTGGAAAACTACGCGTTCGTGCGGACCTCCGGCTACCTGCCCGGTCCCAACGACGTCTACGTTTCCCTCGCACAGGTCAAGAAGCACAACCTGCGCAAGGGTGACGCAGTGGTGGGTGCCATCCGTGCCCCCCGCGACGGCGAGAATCAGAACAACACCCGGCAGAAGTTCAATGCACTGATCCGCGTCACCTCGGTTAATGGCAAGCCAGCCGAGGACCTCAAGGACCGCGTCGAGTTCGCCAAGCTGGTTCCGCTGTACCCGACCGAACGCCTGCGCCTCGAGACCGAGGCCAAGAAGATCGGACCCCGCGTCATCGACCTGGTGGCGCCGATCGGCAAAGGCCAGCGTGGTCTGATCGTTTCCCCGCCCAAGGCAGGTAAGACGCTCATCCTGCAGGCCATCGCCAATGCGATCACCATCAACAACCCCGAGGTCCACCTCATGATGGTGTTGGTTGACGAACGGCCCGAGGAAGTCACCGACATGCAGCGCACGGTCAAGGGTGAGGTCATTGCCTCCACCTTCGACCGTCCCGCTGATGACCACACCACGGTCGCCGAGCTCTCCATCGAGCGCGCCAAGCGCCTGGTCGAGATGGGAATGGACGTTGTGGTGCTCCTCGACTCCATGACCCGCCTGGGCCGTGCCTACAACCTGGCCGCCCCGGCGTCCGGGCGCATCCTCTCCGGCGGCGTCGACTCGGCTGCGCTGTACCCGCCGAAGCGTTTCTTCGGTGCGGCACGCAACATCGAGAACGGTGGCTCGCTCACCATCCTCGCTACCGCGCTCGTGGAGACCGGATCCAAGATGGACGAGGTCATCTTCGAGGAGTTCAAGGGCACCGGCAACATGGAGCTGCGCCTGTCCCGGAACCTCGCGGACAAGCGGATCTTCCCGGCAGTCGACGTCAACGCGTCGGGTACCCGCCGTGAAGAGAAGCTGCTGTCCCCGGACGAGGTCAAGATCATGTGGAAGCTGCGCCGTGTCCTTTCCGGACTGGGCGAACAGCAGTCACTTGAGCTGCTGACCAACAAGATCCGGGAAACCCAGTCGAACGTCGAGTTCCTGATGCAGGTCCAGAAGACCACCTTGGGTTCCAAGAACGACGACGACTAGCAAGCTACCCGCCGCCCACGCCCTACCGGTTCGCCGGACGGTGCGTGGGCGGCTGTGCTTAACCAATCGAGTCAACAGAAATGACGGGAAAACCGCCCGAATTCGGTTATATCTGTTGAATGGAATCCGTTCGAAAGAGGAATTGCCCAGATGTTTGAGTCGATCCAGAACCTGCTCGACGAGCACGCCGAGCTGCAGCTACGGCTCTCCGACCCGGCTGTGCACTCCGACCAGGTGCTGGCCCGCAAACTTGGCCGCAGGTACGCCGAGCTGAGCGGGATTGTCGACGCGCACACCAAATGGGAGGCGCTCAAGGACGACCTTGAGGCAGCCCAGGAGATGGCTGATGACCCGGAGTTCGCCGCTGAAGTACCGGTCCTTGAGGAACAGCTCGCCGCAGCCCAGGAACGGCTCCGCCGACTGCTGATCCCGCGTGACCCCAACGACAGCCGCGACGTCATCATTGAGGTCAAGGGCGGTGAGGGCGGCGACGAGGCAGCCCTGTTCGCCGGTGATCTGTTGCGCATGTACACCCGGTACGCCGAGTCGCGTGGCTGGAAGACCGAGATCATTTCAGCCAACGAATCCGACCTTGGCGGGTACAAGGATGTCCAGATGGCGATCAAAAGTTCCTCCAACGAGCCGGGGGAGGGCGTCTACGCCCGCCTCAAGTTCGAAGGCGGCGTGCACCGGGTCCAGCGGGTCCCGGTCACCGAATCACAGGGCCGGATCCACACCTCAGCAGCAGGTGTGCTCATTCTGCCCGAGGTGGACGAGCCAGAGGAAGTGGAGATCAGCCAGAACGATCTCAAGATTGATGTCTATCGTTCCTCCGGGCCGGGCGGCCAGTCGGTGAACACCACCGATTCGGCGGTGCGCATCACCCACCTCCCCACCGGCATCGTGGTGGCCATGCAGAACGAGAAGTCGCAGCTGCAGAACCGTGAAGCGGGTATGCGGGTGCTCCGGTCCCGCATCCTCGCCCACCAACAGGCGCAGATCGACGCCGCAAACTCGGATATCCGCAAGTCGCAGATCCGTACCATGGACCGTTCTGAGCGCATCCGCACCTACAACTACCCCGAGAACCGTATCGCTGACCATCGCACCGGGTACAAGGCGTACAACCTTGACGCGGTGATGAACGGCGACCTTGAAGCGGTCGTCCAGGCGGGCATCGAAATGGATGAGCAATCCCGGCTGGACGCGATTGGCGAGGACGACTGAACGTCCGCTGACTGATGAACGAACAACCCCGCTCCGATCAGTCCCTCGAGGCCGCCCTGGTGCGGGCCGCCGGTCTCCTGAACGACGCCGGCGTGCCCAGTCCCAGCGTTGATGCGCATCTGTTGGCCGCCCACCTGCTGGGGGAGCCAGTGGGGCGTGTGAAAACCCTGGCGTTGCTGGGTGCGACGGCGCCTGCCGGGTTTTTTGATCTGGTGGCGGAGCGTGAGCGGCGGGTGCCGCTCCAACACATTACCGGCGTCGCCCATTTTCGGCGGGTGGAGCTGGCAGTCGGACCGGGAGCGTTCATTCCGCGCCCGGAAACCGAATCGGTGGCGCAACTCGCCATCGATCACGCGCTGACGCTGACCCGGCCCAGGGTGGTCGACCTGGGCACCGGGAGTGGGGCGATCGCCGCCGCTATCGCCGACGAGGTGCCTGGCGCCGACGTGTACGCGGTGGAGTTCAGCCCGCTGGCTTACGCCTGGGCAGAACGCAATCTGGTGCGCCGGGGCGTGACGCTGATCCTCGGTGACCTGCGGGATGCGCTGGGGGAGGAAGACGGTAGCTTCGATGTGGTGGTGTCCAACCCGCCCTATATTCCGTCGGCAGCGGTCCCCCGGGAACCCGAAGTGGCGGACCACGACCCACAGATCGCGCTGTACGGTGGCGGCGCTGATGGCCTCGAACTCCCCAAAGCGGCGGCGCTCAGCGCTGCCCGGCTGCTGGTCCCTGGCGGCTACTTCGTCATGGAGCACGCGGAGGTCCAGGCGCCAGCGATTGCCGCATACCTGAAAGCAGACCAGCACTGGACCGCAGTTCAGACCCACCAGGACCTCACCGGACGAGACCGCTCGACGTCGGCTGTGCGCAGCCACCCCGCCCACCCTGACGCACCAGTGAAAGAATAGTTCTGTGACCACCAGCTATGACTGCTCCGATCCCGCCCAGCGCAGCGACGGTTTAGCCCACGCCCAACGTGCCATCGCGGCCAACCAGTGTGTTGTGGTGCCTACCGACACCGTCTATGGCATTGCCGCCGATGCCTTCTCGCCGCAGGCGGTTGCCACCTTGCTGGCAGCCAAGGGGCGGGGGAGAAGCATGCCGCCTCCCGTCCTGATTCCCCGCGTCCAGACTATGGATGGTCTTGCCGCCGAGATTCATCCTGATGCGAGGAAGTTGGTGGAGGCTTTTTGGCCTGGCGGATTGACGCTGATCTTCCGCGCGCAGCCCTCATTGACCTGGGATCTTGGCGACACTCTCGGCACCGTGGCACTGCGCGTGCCCGAGGATCGGGTGGCTCTGGACCTGTTGGCCTTGACGGGCCCACTGGCCGTCTCCTCAGCCAACCGAACGGGAGCACCGGCGGCAACCACTGCCGCGGACGCCTTCGATCAGCTGGCGGGCTCCGTGCAGGTATATCTGGAGGGCGGCCCGCGCAGTGCCACCGCCTCAACCATCATTGATGCAACGGGTGATGAACTGCGCCTGGTTCGTGCAGGCAGCATCAGTCTGGACCAGCTACAGGTCGTGGTGCCGGGCCTGAGAGACCAGGCTGAGGCTACCGGTTCGCCGGAGACTGCCAGCCCGACCGCCCCTGACGACGCCGGGACGCCGCACTCTCCAACACCCCGCTGACCCGGTGCTCGACCCGGATACCCTGGGCCGCCGCCCACCCGGGCTCCTGGCCCTGGCCGAACCACATCAGCTCCACCCGGCGCAGACTGCCGTGGAGCCGTTCGCCGGCGAGTGTCGATATCGCGTAGCCGACGCGCAGCAGCGCAAGGCACAGCCGTCGGGGCAGCACGATGGGCGTGCCACCCGCAGCCTCCAGGACCGAGCGGACAGACATCCCCTCGCTCGGCTGGAGGACAACCAACGGAACCGGTCCCTCAAAGGTGCCCACCAACACGACAAAATCGGCCAGTGACTCGACGGACGTGACCGGCGTCGGGGCGGTGCCCGGTGCTGCAACCGACGCCAGGGGCGAGGCAGCCAACCGGGCCAGCGCCGTCGTCGTCGGCCGGTTGGCGCCCTGAACCGAGGTGGCGCGGACGATGACGAGGCGTGTGGTAGACGCCGCCGCCTGAAGAGCCTGCTCGCCGAGGGCCTTGCTCCGGGAGTAGGCCGAGAACGGGGCGAGGTCCAGGGACTCGTCCAGCTGGTCCCGCTGCCCTTGGACGGCCGCACTGCTGAGGTGGATCAGACGATCGACCCCCGCCGCTGCACAGGCCTGCGCAAGAATTGTTGGCAGCAGGGCGTTCGCTCCACGCAGTTCGGGGGTATCGCCGCTGCGGGGTGCTGCCAGGCCTGCTGCGTTCACCACCACCGAAACCCCTGCCAACGCGGCGGTTAGCCCCTCGAGGGCCGGATGGTTGGCTCCCTCGGTAGCAAGTTCGGCCACCGTCGTAGCCTCACTGCTGAGTCTGGGCGCCGGAGCGCCAGTCACGTCGAGGCCCGCGGCCTCGACGGCGTGCAGGATCGCCGATCCGACAAAGCCGGTGGCGCCGAGAATCAGCCAGGACATGGTCAGCGGGTTTCCTTCACAGGGTCGGTAGGGTTGGTTTCGACCGGTGGCATTGGCTGCCACTCGGGGTCCCTGAGGATACCGCGCGATTCGATCCAGCCCCGCCACAGGGGAGCGAGACCGGACAGCGAATGCTCAACGGCCACCAGCCGGAGTACCTCCTTCGCAGCAGTCAGCAGGGTTCCCAGACCAAAACCCCACCGGTTGAAGCTGCCCTTGACGCGCAGATACCGCGCCAGGTGACCGCGGTTGCGCATCCCGCAATAGCGGCCCAGGTCGTTGGAGTCATTCAGATGGCGCACGCCAAGATCGATCTGCTTCTGCGGTCTGGCCTTCTTCAGGACATA
This sequence comes from Arthrobacter flavus, assembly GCF_039526005.1. Classification (NCBI taxonomy): domain Bacteria; kingdom Bacillati; phylum Actinomycetota; class Actinomycetes; order Micrococcales; family Micrococcaceae; genus Arthrobacter; species Arthrobacter flavus. The sequence goes on from NZ_BAAAIJ010000051.1 coordinate 87,228, forward strand.
TTCGTTGATGTAGGCGACCGGTTCGGATTGGGCGATCAGCCACCCGTAGGTGGTGTCATCTCCGTTGAGGAAAAACCGGGGATCGGGCAGCCCCACGCGGCGTACCACGTCGGCGTGGACCAGCATCCCTTCGAAACAGCCAACATTGGTGTGGAACACCGGACGGTGCCTGAACACGTTGCCGCGGACCGGGAAGTGCACGCCCAGGAACGCATTGAAGTGGTGCTGCCAGAAAAACGGCTGACCGGAGTAGTCGTAGCGGCGGCCGTGAAGACACCGATAGGTTCCCATCCAGGGCTGAAAGGCGGCGATCGCTCCGGGGAGGGCTTCGACGTCGTCGTCCATCAGCCACAGCCATTCGGCTCCCTCGGCGAGGGCCCGCTCAACCCCCACCGAGAAGCCACCGGATCCGCCAACGTTTTTCCGTAACCGATGGTGGATCAACGGCATGGGGAGGTTCGCGGCCGCGATCACCTCGTCGGTGTTGTCGGTGCTCGCATTGTTCACGACGATGACGCTGCTCGGTGCGGGATCCAGGCGTGCAATCGTCTCCAGCAGGACGCGCAGGTAACCGGCGCGGTTGAAAGTGGTGACAACCACCGTCACCGCCGGGGTGGACGAAGCCACCTCAATATCCCTGATCCGACGGCGGCCCGAAGCCACGCCCGCGAACACCGGCGGAATAGGCAGTGAACCACTCAGCGAAGCCCCGAAGGTCGCGGTGCTTCAGGAAATACAGCGGGTACCCCACCCCATCGGCGACGAGCGACTTGAGCCTCAGATACCGGCGGGTGAGGTACCCGCGGTTGCGGTAATAGAAGTAGCGTTTGAACGCGGTCTCAGGGACCAGGACATGCAGCCGGTCACCGAGTACCTGCTGCGTCTCGGCCCACCCGGGAGGATGGCTGAGCGCAACGGTGGTCACGGTGCCGAAGGGGATCCCGGCCCGCCGCAGGCGCAGCATGAAGTCCGTCTCATCCCCGCGGATGAACAGGCGCAGGTCAGGGAGCCCGACCCTGAAAAAGACGTCAGAACGAATCAGCGCACCATTGAAGAACTGGCCAACATCCTTGATGATCCCCAGCTTCTCGACCTCGGCCCGGTCATGCACGGAGCGCCCCGCCAGCCGGAAAGGGAAGGAGAGCCTGGTGGGTTCACCGGGTGCCACAATCAAGGGCACGACGACGTCGAGTCCCTCGGCTTTGGCGGCCGCCAGGAGAGTTTCCAGCGCCTCGGGGTCCTCGGGGTGGGCGTCGTCGTCCATGATCCAGACCCACTCGGCACCACTGGCCATGGCGGAGAGGATCGCCAGGGAAAAACCGCCGGCGCCGCCAAGGTTACTCAGGGAACGGATGTAGTTCACGGGTGCATCGGATTCGCGGGCAATGCCTTCGATATCCTGCGTCCCGGAGTCGACCAAGGCGACCGAGGCGAGCGGCACACTCTGTTGGGACAACGCCAGCAGGAGGGTACGAAGGTCGTCGGGGCGGTCAAAAGTTACTGCCGCAACGGCCACGGTATCCTGCAAAACAGTCCTTTCCGGTCCACTCACAACACGCCTCGGAGGCGGTCGGGGCCGGGTAGTGCGGTTAGTATTCTCGGGTAGAGAGAGTCTATTACACCAGCACGAGCTGAGATTCTGCCGTGAGGACTCCAAGCGCACGTTTGAACATTCGCCGAGCCGTTGTTAGGAACCATGAAACTCGCTGACAGCGTGGATCCAGCCCGGGACGGGTCCGGAAACCACGCCACGCCCCGATCGGAGAAGCCAGCACTCTGGCTCTGGTCACAGTATATTTTCGACTCGGTCGCCTGGATTGTCGCGATTCTGCTGGCTCTGGTGCTTCGGTATGAACTGCTGATCAACCAGATCAATATGACCGGAGTGGTGGTGTTCTGCGCCGTGGCGCTTGCCGCCCAGCTCGCGGTCGGCCTGAGCTTTGCCCTGTACCGAGGACGGTACAGCTTCGGCAGCTTTCACGAAGCCAAGCTGCTGGTCATCGTGACGGTCATTGTGTCGGTGATCCTCCTGCTGGTCAGTGTGGTGTTCTTCTCGATTATTGAAATCCCCCGCAGCATCGGCATTATCGCTTTCCCTTTCGCCTGCATGTTCATGGCGTCCACCCGCTACCTCAAGCGCATGTTCGTCGAAAGCAAAGCCAAACCTGGCGAAGACGCACAGCGGACCCTGATCTATGGCGCCGGGTTCCTGGGCGGCTCACTTGTCGGCCGGATGATCCAGGACCGGGAATCCCCGTATTTTCCGGTGGGGCTGATCGACGACGACCCGGCGAAGAAGCACCTCAGGCTGGCGACGGTGCCTGTACTGGGCCGGCTGGAAGACCTCCCCAGCATCATTGCCCGTACCCGTGCCTCAGTTCTCGTGATCGCCTTCGCTGATGTTGAGGCGGCGCAGGTGCGCAAGGTGTCGGACCTGGTAGCTGGGATGAATATCAAGGTTCTGGTCCTCCCACCGCTGCGCGACATGCTGGCCACCGGGGGATCCGGGGCAGGATTCTCCGATTTCCGGGAAGTTGCGGTCGAGGACCTGATCGGCCGTCGGCCCGTGGATATCCATGCAGATGAGGTGGCTGGGTACATCACCGGGAAGAAGGTGCTGGTCACCGGAGCGGGCGGGTCTATCGGCTCCGAACTGTGCCGCCAACTGGCGCAGTTCAGCCCCGCCGAACTGATCATGTTGGACCGCGACGAAACCGGGCTGCAAACCACCCAGCTATCCATGACGGGACGCGGCCTGCTCACCGGCAGGGACACCGTGCTGGCAGACATCCGTGATGCCGATACGCTGCTCGGAATTTTCGAGGAGCGCAGGCCCGAGGTGGTGTTCCATGCAGCAGCGCTGAAGCACGTGTCGCTGCTGGAGCAGTACCCGGAGGAAGCCTGGAAGACCAATGTACTGGGCACGCATAATGTGCTGGTCGCGGCCAAGGCAGCCGGGGTGAAGCACTTTGTCAACATCTCGACCGACAAAGCGGCGAACCCCACCAGTGTGCTCGGGCATTCCAAACGTGTCGCTGAGAAGCTCACAGCCTGGCAAGCCAGCCAGACCGCGAACAGTTACGTCTCAGTCCGGTTTGGAAATGTCATTGGGAGCCGGGGCTCGATGCTCCCCCTCTTCACCGAGCAGATCAGGGTCGGTGGACCGATCACTGTGACGGACCCCGAGGTGACCCGCTTTTTCATGACCATCCCCGAGGCGTGTCAACTGGTCATCCAGGCCGGGGCGATCGGACGCCCCGGTGAGGTACTCATCCTGGATATGGGTGAGGCAGTCAAAATTCTCGACGTCGCCCAGCGAATGATTGCCATGTCCGGGAAGGACATTGAAGTGGTGTTCACCGGGCTGAGGCCGGGGGAAAAAATGCATGAGGAACTGGTGGGGTTCGGCGAAGACGGCGCGCGGCCCCTGCATCCCAAGATTTCCCACACGTCAGTGTCAACACTGGACCCAGTGAATCTCAACCTGGTCGACTGGAAGCGCAAGGGCGGAATCGAAGGTGTATAGCGTGCAGCTGGCGGCGGTGGTCGGGGCTACCCTCGTGCTGAGTGCGGTGCTTCCCTTTGTCCTCAAACCCCTGCTGGTGAAGCTGGGTGTGCTCGACATCCCCAATGAACGCTCCTCCCACACCACAGTGGTCATTCGGGGGGTGGGGATTACCGTTGCCGTGGCAATCGCGGCGGGCCTGGTCCTTGCGCTGGTTACCGGCCTGGTAGCTGTTGACCGGTCGCTGATCCTGATCATCCTGGGGATGCTTTCGGCAGCAGCTCTCCTCGGCTGGGTCGAAGACTACCGCGGCATCTCGATCCAGGTGCGGGCAGCGCTGCAGCTGGCCATCGGCGCGCTGGGCACGGCGGCTCTGGCCTGGACCATCGGCCAAAGCTTCTGGTGGGTTCCGGTGGGTGCGCTAGCCGTGGCTGCGTACATCAACGCGGCCAACTTCATGGATGGCATCAACGGGATCTCCGGTATGCATGGAGTGGCGGTAGGCGCCTTCTATGCGATCGCCGGGATGCTCAGCGACCAGCTCTGGCTCGTTGTTGCAGGCCTGGTGGTGGCGGCAGCCTTTGCGGGGTTCCTGCCCTGGAATCTGGGTAGGGGATTTGTGTTCCTCGGCGATGTGGGCAGTTACCTACTGGGCGCGTCCATCGCGGCGATAGCTGTCACCGGATTACTCGCTGGGGTGTACCTCGAGTATCTGTTCTCACCGGTGCTGATTTACCTCGCCGACACCTTCACCACCTTCCTGCGCCGCGTCCGGGCCGGTGACCGCTGGTACGCCTCCCACCGTGAGCATGTCTACCAGCGCCTGACCGATGTGGGCCTGACCCATGTGCAGGCGGCCCTGGTGGTGACCGGCGCATCGGTGCTTACCGGAGCAGCCGGGTTCGTGGCTGCTACGGCACCGCCGCTCGGAGCGGTAGCCTTCTCGCTGCTGGCTGCCGCAGTAGTGACGCTCTATCTCTATTCCCCGCGAATCTTTGCTGGCCGGGCGCGGGCCAACCGCGTGCCGTAAGACCCCACATTCTCAGGCATCACGGAGCCAATTCTAGGTACGGTAGAATTGAGGCGCAGTCCGCGGCATTCCTCCCGTGGCCTGAGTCGGGGACTTCCCTCACATCGAATCTACGGATGGATTCCCTATGAGCACACCTGACGCCCCGGGCGTCGGTGCCCGTCGAGGCACTACCCATCCCGCAGCTGATCCATCAGGATCCCTCTGGCTGGGAATCCTAAAAAAATGCGTTCTGGTCACTACCTCAGCCATTGCCGTGGCAGCTACGGTCGCGGTTTTCGTCACCGGGCCGGGCGCTGCCTTGAGCACGTTGTTCGGGTTCGCGGTCGTCGTCGCCTTCTTCGGTATTAGCCTCGCGGTCGGCCACTTCGCGGGTCGCAACAACCCCTCAGGTGCAATCGGCCTTTTCGCCGTAACGTACGCGATCAAGGTCGTTGGCTTCGCAGTTGTCCTTTTCGTGCTCGGCACTCCACCCTGGCTTGAGCCGAACTGGTTCTTCGGGGGAGCGGTGGGAACCGTGATCCTGTGGCAGAGCGTGGAGCTCTACGTCTTCTCCAAGGCCCGGCACCAGCTCTACAACGACCCCGCGCCGACAGCGCCAGTACCAGGAAATGAGTTCGACCGTGGCTGAATCCCATCCTCAGGAGCCCCGGCAGGGCTCCTCTCGAGCCGATGCCGGCGACGACGCGAGAGGCCCTTACGGTGAGGGCGGATACAACGCTGGTATCGCTGTCTTCAGCTACATTATTGGCGGGATACTCGTCTGGAGTTTGATAGGGTGGGGGCTGGACAACCTCCTGGGAACACAATGGATAGTGCTCGTTGGAGGTCTCTTGGGTGCAGTCGGGGGTTTCTACCTCTCCCATATGCATAACCTCACCCGCACTACACAAGCTGAGCCCGGTTCGACGCCGCGGGACAGCAGCGGGAAGGCTGGGGAGAACCCTAAGTGAATGTCGAAAACTTAATGAGTCGGAGCAGTAACTCCATGCCCGATCAGAACCTGCCCAACGATGGACACTGCAGAGAGGAAACGCGTTGATCGCGCTTGCGCTCCCGGCCACTACAACGGATGAGGGTTTCGTAGCCCCCACAATTGACGACACCCACTACCGGGATATTTTCCCGTGGGGCGGTGAATACGGCGTCTGGTTCGAGGGTGGCTTCGGCAAGCAGATGCTGATGATCATCCTGTCAGTCATCTTTATTGCCATCTTCTTTATCATTGCCTCCCGCAAGGGAAAGCTGGTCCCCGGCAAAATGCAGTTCCTGGGGGAGTCCGCCTACGGATTCGTCAGGAACTCCATCGGTAAGGACATTATCGGCGGCAAGGACTTCATGAAGTACGTGCCGTGGCTCTTCACCGCATTCTTCTTCGTCCTCGTGAACAACATTTTCGGCGCGATTCCGTTCCTTCAGCTGCCGAGCTTCTCCCATCCAGGTAGCGCCTACGCCATTGCGGCGATTTTCTACCTCCTCTGGGTTGGCATTGGCATCAAGAAGCACGGATTGCGCTACTTCAAACTGGCAGTTGTCCCGTCGGGGGTTCCCTGGTACATCCTGCCGATCGTGGTCCCCATCGAGATCATCTCGAACTTCCTCGTTCGGCCGGTAACCCACTCACTCCGACTCTTCGCCACGATGCTGGCAGGCCACCTGATCATCACCCTGGCCGGTTCGGCCATCGAATACATGGTGCTGACGGGAAACATCCTGCTGCAGGGTACGAGCGTGCTGGTCCTGGCAGGTGCTGTCTCCATGTACATGCTTGAGGTGCTGATCATGATCCTTCAGGCGTACGTGTTCACACTGCTGGCAGCCATCTACATTGAAGGCGCACTCCACGCCGACGCTCACTAATTCTTTACGAATAGCCTAATTTTCACGACTAACAAATACAGACTTCCCCGTCGGGGATGATCCCAAACAACCTGTCGCAGCAAGCGGCATCTTGAAAGGAACACAATGGAAGTACAGGGTAGCCTCAACCTCGTTGGATACGGTCTCTCCGCAATCGGTGGTGGCATCGGTGTAGGACTCGTCTTCGCCGCATACATCAACGGTGTAGCGCGTCAGCCAGAAGCCCAGCGGGTCCTCCAGCCCATCGCCTTCCTCGGATTGGCTTTGACTGAAGCACTCGCCATCCTCGGCTTGGTCTTCGCGTTCGTTATCGGCGCGTAATTACGCGTCCGCCACGGTCCATAGACTAGCTAGAGAAAGACGGGTGAAACATGCTTAACGCAGCGATAATGGCGGCAGAAGAGGGCACAAGTCCTCTGGTCCCGAATCTGTGGGAACTGCTCGTTACGTTGGTGGGCTTCGCGGTGCTGATGTTCATCGTCATCAAGTTCGTGATGCCAGCGTTTGAGAAAACGTTCGCGGAGCGGACTGCAGCCATCGAAGGCGGCATTGCCAAGGCTGAAGCGGCACAGGCTGAAGCAAACGCAGCGCTTGACGAATACAAGCAGCAGCTGGTGGATGCACGCACTGAAGCCAACCGCATCCGAGAGGAAGCACGCGCCGAAGGTGCGCAGATCCTCGCGGAACTGAAGGAAAAGGCCGGGGCTGAGTCAGCTCGTATCACCGAGCAGGCACACGTCCAGATTGAAGCAGAACGTCAGGCAGCTGTTGTGTCCTTGCGCGCCGAAGTTGGCACGCTGGCAACCGAACTCGCCAGCCGCATCGTTGGAGAGTCTCTCTCTGATGATCAGCGGTCCGCGCGGGTCGTCGACCGCTTCCTGGCCGACCTCGAAACTCAGAGCGCAGGTGCATCGAAGTAATGGCAGGTGTATCCAGCCAGTCCCTGGCAACGGCACTCAAAGATCTAGAAACCCGTCTGCCCGGCGCAACCCTGTCGCTCGCCGAGGAACTCTTCGGGGTCCTCGAGATGCTCGACAGCAACGCCGGACTCCGTCGTGCACTGACCGATCCTTCCCGCGAAGGTAGGGACAAAGCCGCACTGGTTTCGACCCTGGTAGCTGGCAAGGTCTCGGAGCAGACAGCGTCGGTGGTCAGGGATCTGGTCTCCATGCGCTGGGCAGTGGCCCGCGACCTCGGGGACGCGCTGGAAACCCTCGGCGCAACCGCTGCAATCGCTGTAGCGGAGAACCGGGACAATGGTGCGGCGAGTCTTGAGGGTCTGGAAAACGACCTTTTCGACTTCATCAGGACCGTTGAATCAAGCCACGAATTGCAGCGTGCTTTGTCCGAGCGGCAAGCCACCGACGAGGCAAGGGTGAACCTGGCACTGAAACTGGTGCCTCACGCCGGAGCCGAAGCGCAGCTGTTGGTGCGTCAGGCAGTACAGGCGCCCCGCGGCATCAAACCCACTCACTTGGTGAAGCGGTTCGTGGAGCTCGTGGCCAAACGGCATGACCGCTGGATTGCGAACGTCAGCGTTACCCGTCCGCTGACCGATGAACAGTTCGCACGGTTGCAGCAGGGCCTGAACTCCCTGTTCGGTCGCGAGCTCAGGACCAATGTCACAGTGGAGCCGTCGCTCATCGGCGGGGTCCGCGTCCAGGTTGGCGATGAAGTGGTTGATTCCACAGTGATCGCCAGGCTGTCTGAACTGCGGCGAAAGCTAGCGGTGTAGGACGGGCAACCGTCCTATCCCAGACACACAACAGACTTCAATCACACACCGGTCGCCGTGAAGCAGCGGCGATCACAACACAGGAGAGCAGGGACTGCAGATGGCCGAATTGACCATCAACGCCGAAGACGTCCGTAATGCGTTGAACGAGTTTGCGGCATCCTACGAGCCCGGCAACGCCGAACGCGTTGAAGTAGGCCGCGTAAGTACCGCCAGCGATGGCATCGCCAAGGTAGAGGGTCTGCCTTCGGTGATGGCCAATGAATTGCTGCGTTTCGAAGATGGCACCCTGGGCCTCGCCCAGAACCTCGACACCCGTGAAATCGGCGTCGTCGTGCTTGGTGACTTCACCGGTATCGAAGAAGGCCAGGAAGTTCACCGCACCGGAGAGATCCTCTCCGTGCCAGTGGGCGACGCCTTCCTCGGCCGCGTAGTTGACCCTTTGGGCCAGCCCATCGATGACCTTGGCGAGATCAAGGCGGAAGCGCGGCGCGCACTGGAGCTTCAGGCGCCGGGCGTGACCGAGCGTAAGTCGGTCCACGAGCCCATGCAGACCGGGCTTAAGGCGATCGACGCGATGATCCCGATCGGCCGTGGCCAGCGCCAGCTGATCATTGGTGACCGTCAGACCGGCAAGACAGCCATCGCCGTCGACACCATCATCAACCAGAAGGCCAACTGGGAGTCCGGCGACGTGAAGAAGCAGGTTCGCTGCATCTACGTCGCCATTGGACAGAAGGCCTCAACCATCGCTGCCGTACGCCAGACCCTTGAGGACAAGGGCGCCCTGGAGTACACCACGATCGTTGCATCACCTGCATCCGATCCCTCAGGCTTCAAGTACCTGGCACCCTACGCCGGTTCGGCCATCGGCCAGCACTGGATGTACGCCGGCAAGCACGTCCTGGTGATCTTCGATGACCTGTCCAAGCAGGCTGAAGCCTACCGCGCGGTGTCGCTGCTGCTGCGTCGTCCGCCAGGACGCGAAGCCTACCCAGGCGACGTGTTCTACTTGCACTCCCGTCTGCTGGAGCGTTGTGCGAAGCTCTCCGATGAGCTCGGTGCGGGTTCGATGACCGGTCTGCCGATCGTCGAGACCAAAGCCAACGACGTCTCGGCGTTCATTCCGACCAACGTTATCTCGATCACCGATGGGCAGATCTTCCTGCAGTCGGACCTCTTCAACGCCAACCAGCGTCCAGCAGTCGATGTCGGCGTCTCGGTGTCACGAGTCGGTGGTTCAGCACAGGTCAAGGCCATGAAGAAGGTCTCGGGCACGTTGAAGCTCGACCTCGCGCAGTACCGGGACATGCAGGCGTTCGCCATGTTCGCCTCGGACCTGGATGCAGCATCGCGTCAGCAGTTGACCCGTGGTGCACGCCTGATGGAACTGCTCAAACAGGGTCAGTATGCGCCGTTCCCTGTGGAGGATCAGGTCGTTTCGATCTGGGCTGGCACCAACGGCTACCTCGACGATGTACCGGTTGAGGACGTTCGCAAGTTCGAGGGCCAGTTCCTCGAGCACCTGCGGCACAAGTCATCGGTCCTGACCACTCTGGCCGAGACCAACCTCCTTGAGGACTCCACCGTCGACGAGCTGAAGAAGCAGATCGACGACTTCAAGAAGGGATTCTTCGGCGAAGGCCACGATGGTCTGGTAGCCGGTCACGAAGAGTACAGCGCCCTCTCCGAGGACGAGGTCGACCAGGAGAAGATCGTCAAGCAGAAGCGCTAGGGATACCGGTGCCGGGGTGCGTCAAGCGCCCCGGCACCACCCGCGGCCTTAGCCGTAATCCCCAGGTGGACTACGAAGGAAAGGACATGTATGGGAGCCCAGATCCGGGTCTACCGCCAGAAGATCACGTCGACCACGTCGATGAGGAAGATCTTCAAGGCGATGGAGCTGATCGCGACTTCTCGCATCGGCAAGGCAAGGGCACGAGTATCCTCGTCCCTGCCCTACGCCAATGCGATCACCCGTGCCGTCTCAGCAGTGGCATCGCAGTCAGAGATCGATCACCCGCTCACCACCGAGCCGGAGCAGATTCGGCGATCGGCGGTTCTCGTGATGACCTCAGACCGCGGACTCGCGGGATCCTACTCAGCGAGCGTGCTGAAGCAGGCCGAATCACTGATCGAGCTGCTGCGGGAAGAAGGCAAGGAAGTCAAAACCTACCTTGTCGGTCGGAAGGCGCAGGCCTACTTCGACTTCCGGGACCGCGCGTTCGAGAACGTGTGGATCGGTGGGACTGACGCGCCAGATTTTGAAACCGCACGCGAGATCGGCAAGGCACTCCTGGCCGAGTTCAATACGGACTTCGAAGACGGCGGCGTCGACGAGATCCACGTGGTTTACACCCGCTTCAGGTCAATGGTGTTGCAGGAACCAACGGTAATCCGCCTGCTTCCACTCGAGGTCGTCGAAGAGGAAGCAGCATCTGAATCAGATCTGTTGCCGCTCTACGAGTATGAGCCGGAGCCCGAAATGGTTCTGGACGCATTGCTTCCCCGCTATATCGAGTCACGGATCTTCGCGGCCCTGTTGCAGGCAGCAGCGAGCGAACTCGCCGCCCGTCAGCGGGCAATGAAGTCCGCAGGCGACAACGCAACTGATCTGATCAAGAAGTACACCCGGCTCCGCAACACTGCGCGCCAGGCGGAGATCACCCAGGAACTTTCGGAGATTGTGGCAGGTGCGGACGCGCTCAGCGCATCCTAGCTTCCCCGCAAATTCTTGAACCTGCTCCACCCTAGTTAGACTTAGCCCCACGCCATCTACGTAAGTGAAGTGAGAGAGATGACTGCCCAGACTATTGAGCATGGTAGTGACTCAGTTGCATCCGGCGGCACAGGTCGAATCGCCCGTGTCATTGGCCCGGTTGTCGACGTCGAGTTCCCGGCTGACGCCATTCCCGCAATCTACAACGCGCTGACCACTGAGATCACTCTCAATGGTGAGACGCACATGATCACCTTCGAGACCTCGCAGCACCTCGGTGACAACCTGGTGCGTGCAATCTCGCTCCAGGCCACCGACGGCCTCGTCCGTGGAACCGTTGTCCACGACACCGGCAGCGCCATTTCGGTGCCCGTCGGCGACGTCGTCAAGGGTCACATCTTCAACGTCCTGGGTAAGCCCCTCGACGTCGAAGAGTCCCAGCTGGAGATCACCGAACGGTGGCCCATCCACCGCAAGCCGCCGGCCTTCGCCCAGCTTGAGGGTTCCACGGAAATGTTGGAAACCGGCATCAAGAGCATCGACCTGCTCACCCCGTACATCAAGGGTGGCAAGATTGGCCTCTTCGGTGGTGCCGGTGTGGGCAAGACCGTGCTGATCCAGGAAATGATCACCCGTGTGGCACGTAACTTCGGTGGTACCTCGGTATTCGCCGGTGTTGGCGAGCGGACCCGTGAAGGAAACGACCTCTGGGTTGAAATGGAAGAGGCGGGCGTCCTCAAGGACACCGCGCTGGTGTTCGGCCAGATGGATGAGCCACCAGGAACGCGCCTCCGGGTTGCCCTGTCGGCACTGACCATGGCCGAGTACTTCAGGGATGTCCAGAAGCAGGACGTGCTGTTGTTCGTTGACAACATCTTCCGCTTCACCCAGGCCGGTTCCGAGGTATCGACCCTCCTCGGCCGCATGCCTTCGGCAGTGGGTTACCAGCCGAACCTTGCCGATGAGATGGGCCTCCTTCAGGAGCGCATCACCTCGACCAAGGGCCACTCGATCACGTCGATGCAGGCCGTCTACGTGCCTGCTGATGACTACACCGACCCGGCACCGGCAGCAACCTTCGCCCACCTTGATGCCACCACCGAGCTGTCACGTGAAATTGCTTCACGTGGTCTGTACCCGGCGATCGACCCGCTGACTTCGACGTCGCGAATCCTCGATCCCCAGTACATCGGCCACGATCACTACAACACGGCAGTGCGCGTCAAGCAGATCCTCCAGAAGAACAAGGAACTGCAGGACATCATCGCCATCCTCGGTGTTGACGAGCTCTCCGAAGAAGACAAGATTGTTGTTTCGCGGGCACGCCGCATCCAGCAGTTCCTGTCGCAGAACACCTACACGGCGAAGCAGTTCACCGGAGTCGAAGGCTCCACCGTGAGCATCAAGGACACCATCGAGGGCTTCAACGCCATCGCCAACGGCGACCTTGACCACATTGCTGAGCAGGCGTTCTTCAACATTGGCGGACTCGACGACGTCGAGCGCCAGTGGGCCAAGATCCAAGAGCAGACCGGAAAGTAACGTTCATGGCTGAACTCGAAGTAGAAATCGTCGCGGCGGACCACTTTGTGTGGTCCGGTGCGGCGACCATGGTCAGGGCCCGCACCAGCGATGGCGAAGTTGGCATCCTGCCTGGGCACGCTCCGATGCTCGCCATCCTGGCTGAAGGGGAAATGGCAATTGAACCGGTCTCCGGCGAACGACTGCTGGTTTCGGTTGACGGTGGGTTCTTCTCCGTCGACAGCAACCGAGTAGTGATCGTGGCCGACAACGCGAAGATCGGCGGCTCAGTGTCCGCGGAGACTCGCTGACAGATTCGGCGATGGACGGTCTCGGAATAGCGTTCATCACGCTCGCAGCAGTCTTCCTGCTGCTGGTGTTTTCCATTCTTGCCTTCGGCCTGCGTCGCCTCCAGCTTCGCGGAGCGCTAGGCACCTTCGACGCCTCCATCTGCTTCCCTCCCGAGGGATGGCGGATGGGGGTTTGTCGTTATACGGACCGTCACCTTGAATGGCTCAGGATGGCGTCCCTGAGCCCGCGGCCCCGCTACCGCTACCTGCGCAGTTCCCTGGAGCTCAAGGGGTGGCGACAGCCAACTGAGGCTGAAAAGAGCAGGATTCAGCCCGGTGCGGTGGTGGTATGCCTGGACTATGAAGGTCAGGAAGTGCTGTTGGCCATGAAGTTCGACGTCTATGCCGGGCTGTCATCGTGGCTTGAAGCTGGCCCGGTGATTGGCATAGGAACCTGGCGTTAGCGTTTGCCCGAAACAGCGTTCAAACGAAGGGACCTCCACGCAACTGCGTGGAGGTCCCTTCGTTTGAACCATATGCTGTCGTGCGGACAGCTCAGCCGCTAGAGTGCGGTCACTCCGGTAGCCTGGGGGCCCTTGGCACCCTGACCGATTTCGAACTGAACACGCTGGTTCTCGTCGAGGGTCTTGAATCCACCGGTCTGGATCTCCGAGTAATGTACAAAGACATCGCCGTCGGAGTCATCCGGGGTGATGAAGCCGAAGCCCTTTTCGGCGTTGAACCATTTCACAGTGCCCTGTGCCATTTGTTTCTCCTCCATAATGAAATGTTCAGACCCACACAGTGCATGTGAGCCGGGGTCACTTCACGGAAACAACCTATCGGCACCCGGGATGCCCGGCTCCGTTCGGATGTCACACGCTCGCAACGTTGTCTTGCGAGCATGATAAAACACGTACACAAAGACTGAAGTAAGCATCACATAACGCCCAGTGCTGGTCAACGGACTTTCGCCCTTTGTCCGGTAAATTTATTGATCCCACAGCGGGGAAGTGTCCTTCCAATCGCCTAGAGCGGAGCGAGCCAGAGGCCTTCGCGAAGTACCGCGAGCAGGCGCAGTTCGGCGGAAACCACCACCGCGTCCGCCCGCAGCCCGAGGCGAAGGCTGCCGAGCTCGTCGGCAAGCCCCAGCACATTGGCGGGCACGACAGTCGCCGACGTGATGGCGTCGAGGAGCGGTACCCCGGCGGCGACGGTGCGGCGCACCACGTCGAGGAGCACTGCGGTGCCACCGGCGAGGGACCCGGTGCGGTCGAGGGTGGCAACCCCGTCGGTGACCGTGACCGCCGACGACCCGAGGTGATAAGCCCCGTCGGGGAGCCCGGTAGCCGCCATGGAATCGGTGACCAAAGCGATGTTCTCGGCGCCGACCAGTTCGAAGACGGTGAGCACGGTCTGAGGGTCGAGGTGGGCGCCGTCGGCAATCAGCTCGACGACGGCGTTGCCAGCCTTCGCAATCCGCAGGCAGGCGGCAACCGGGCCAGGGGAGCGGTGATGCAGGGGCGGCATGCCGTTGAAGAGATGAGTGACGGTTGGGCGTCCGCTGTACCCGTCGAATCCCGTGGAGTCCATCTCCTCCCAGGCCAGGGCAAGGGACGCGGCAGCGGTTGAGGTGTCGCAGTCGGTGTGCCCGAGTGAGGGGGTGATGCCGTGGGTGGTCAGCTCATCGATCAGGGCGTCCGCTCCGGGAAGCTCCGGAGCATAGGTCATCGTTTTCATCCGTCCCTGAGCCGCATCGATCAGCGCTGCTACGTACTCGGGGGTGGGGGCGACAATGTGGTCGGGGTTCTGGGCGCCGCAGCGAACCGATGAGACAAACGGGCCTTCGGCATGGATACCGGCGATCACCCCCTCTTCTGCCAACCCCGCCAGTACTGAGAGTGCCTTCAGCAGATCTGCGGGGGGTGCCGTCATGGTACTGGCGAGGGAGGTTGTGGTTCCGCTCCGTTGCAGGAAGTCGACCGCCCTCCGGGCCTCGGCCGCATCGCCGCTCGCGAAGTCCCCACCGTTGGCGCCATGGCAGTGGGTATCAATGAGGCCCGGGAGAATCAGGCTTCCGGGTGGGAAGGTCCGCTCGGGCCCAGTGTCGCCGCCGGGGAACCCAGCCGCTGGTCCGGCGTAGGCGATGCGGTCGCCGTCGTAGGCGAGGACGCCGTCCTCAATGATGCCCGACTCAGTGGCGATGCGTCCTCGGAGGTAGTTCACGGGTGAAGGTCCTGAATTCTCGCTGCTGGCCATCACCCGATTCTATGTGCAGCGGACAAAAAGGGCTTGGGTCCGTCAGAGTCGGCCCGGGTCGGGAATAGGGCGCTGGCATTCCCTGTTCCATCAGCCATGAAAGCAATCGTCTACTCCAACACTGGAGCATCCTCAGTTCTCGCCCTCGCTGACCGTGAGGTCTCCGTCCCCGGCCCCGGGGAGGTACGCGTCCGGATTGTGGCCTCCGGCGTCAACCCGACCGACTGGAAGGCCCGCGCTGCGGGCGATCTTGGCTTCCCCGAAGTGGTTCCGAACCAGGACGGCGCCGGGCTGGTGGACGCCGTCGGGGAGGGTGTCACCGCTCTGACGGCGGGCGACCGGGTGTGGGTCTACCTTGCCGCCCACGGCCGCCCGACCGGAACTGCCCAGGAATTCGCGGTGCTCCCGGCAGACCGTGTGGTTCCGCTTCCCGAGGGCGTCAGCTTCGAGGTCGCCGCCAGCCTGGGCGTTCCAGCGATGACGGCTCACCGTGCACTGACAGTCCATGAGAACGGACCGTCCCGGCTCGCACCGGAGGCACTGACCGGCCGGGTCGTCCTGGTCCAGGGCGGTGCCGGGGCTGTTGGCCACGCAGCGATCCAGCTTGCCGTCTGGGCTGGCGCGACGGTCATCGCGACGGTCAGCAGCGAACCGAAAGCAGGGCTGGCCCGCGCCGCTGGCGCCCACCATGTGGTGCGCTACCCGGATGACTCGCTTGCCGACCAGATCCGCGCTATCGCTCCCGACGGCGTCGACCAGGTGGTCGAGGTCGCTCCCGGCCAGAACGCGGAGCTTGACGTCGAGGTCATCGCCAACCACGGCAGCATTGCCTACTACGCGAATAACAACGGGGATAGTTTCACGGCTGAGATCGTCCCGAGTTTCGCGAAGAATGTTCGGTGGCAGGGGCTGCTCCTCTACACGGTGGGAGCTGAGGCGCTCCACGCAGCGGCGGAGGACATCACCGTTGCCCTCCGCGCGGGCGCGCTGCCCGTTGGAGAGTCCGCAGGGCTGCCCATCACCTGGTTTGCCCTTGAGGACACAGCCGCCGCCCACGACGCGGTCGAGAACGGTGTCACCGGCAAGGTACTGATCCGTGTGTCCGAGGCCTAGAAGAGGCGCGACTCGACGTCGTCGACGCCCCGCATCATGTCGTAGTCGAGGGTCAGGCAGTCGATACCCCGGTCCAGGGCAAGGACCCGGGCCTGTGGTTTGATCTGCTGTGCGGCGAAGATCCCGCGGACCGGTGCCATCAACGGGTCCCGGTTGAGCAGCTCAAGGTAGCGCGTCAGTTGCTCCACGCCGTCAATGTCGCCGCGGCGCTTGAGCTCGATGGCTACTGTGGCACCGGCAGCATCGCGGGCCAGGATGTCAACCGGTCCGATGGCGGTCATGTACTCCCGGCGAATCAGGGTGAAACCAGTGCCGGCCAGGTGGATCTGCTCGGCGAGGAGTCGTTGGAGGTCCGCTTCGACCCCGTCCTTGACCAGCCCGGGGTCAACACCCAGATCATGGGAAGACTCATGGAGCAGTTCGTGGATGTTGATCACCAGGCGGTCATCGCTCTTGGCATGCTGAACGTTCCACACCTCGGTGACGCCCAGTTCAGTGTCGGCTTCCTCGGGGGTCATGATCCGCAGCGAGGCCGGCGGGCTCATCCAGTTGAGCGGTTTATAGGAACCACCGTCGGAATGCACCAGCACCGACCCGTCGGCCTTCACCATCAGCAGCCGGGTGGCGAGGGGCAAATGGGCGCGGAGGCGCCCGATGTAATCGACTGAGCACTGGGCTATGACTAAACGCACGAAAGCCTTCCAGGGAACTTGTGTGGTGGGGAGTACCTAAATCGTCCCACAGGACGCGGCTGGACCCCGCCGCCCCACCGGACGCCGGTGGTGCGGCGGGCCGGCGATTCTTCAGGCAGACTTGAGCTATGCCCCGCTCCAACCGCCCTCGCCGTCCCGCGAAGCCGTCAGCGCAGCCCGGGAGGAAGGCAGCACCCGTGCCGGACATCGACCTGGAGCGGGCTCGGGCTGGGATACCGACCCGGGAAAGCGCTCCCGACGGCGAATGGTCCGTCCGGCGGATCACTGAGCGCAACGCGGCGAAGGACTATATTTGTCCCGGATGCCACCGGGTCATTCCACCCGGTCTTGCGCACCTGGTGGTCTGGCAGGAGGACTCACTGTTCGGCGCAGCGGCCGGGCTCGCTGGCCGGAGGCACTGGCACGTGAGCTGCTGGCGGACCCGCAGTTACCGGTACTGAGCCGCCCGCTGCAGTTCCCCTAGACTAAAACGATGACTTCCACCCTACCCAGTTATGAGTTCACCGAGTCCGACGGGCCGCGGGACATCAGGGCGTCAACGGTCCTGCCGGCGCGACGCACCGAGATCGAGCTGCGCACCGCCGACGGACTGCGTCTGGTGGGCGAATTCGCCGAGCCGGCGGACAGGCCGGCACGTGCCACCTTGGTAACGATGCATCCGCTGCCGACTGCCGGTGGGTTCATGGACTCCCACGTCTTCCGCAAGGCCTCCTTCAGGCTTCCCGCACTCGCGGACATTGCGGTGCTCCGGTTCAACACCCGTGGTACCTGCTCGCCGCGGGGCTGCAGCGAGGGCGAGTTCGACGGTGGGGCTGCTGAGCGCGCCGACATTGAGGCCGCCGTGGCATGGGCGGCCGAGCATAGCGCTGGCAACATCTGGCTGGTGGGGTGGTCCTTCGGCACCGAGCTGTGCCTGAAATACGGTGCTCTTGACCCGATCGCCCCGCTGATCCAGGGGGCGGTACTTTTGTCGCCGCCACTGCACCGTGCAGGGGAAGAAGATCTGGAGGCGTGGGCCGCGTCAGGCCTGCCGCTGAAGGTACTGGTCCCCGAACACGACGATTACCTGCAGCCGGCGGCAGCGACCGAGCGGTTCGCCCGGATACCCCAGGCCGAGGTGATCGGCGTCGACGGCGCCAAGCACCTGTGGGTGGGGGAGAAGTACGCGGCGCGTGTCCTTGATGAAATCACCGACGCCGTGCTGCCTGGGGCATCGCAGTCGCTGCCCACGAGCTGGACCGGAGCCGCAGCCACAGCCTCCTGACCTAGTATCCTGACCTGGCGTTACTGACTGTCCTGGCGTTACTGACTGTCCTGGCGGGCAATGAAGACTTCCTTGAGCAGCAGCATCACCGCTGCGGCTGTCGGAATGGCAATCAGTGCGCCCAACACACCCAGGAGACTTCCGCCGGCAATTACGGCTATGACTGCAACCGAACCGGGTACCGCCACGGCACGCTGCATGATGCGCGGGGAGATGAAGTATGCCTCGACCTGCAGATAGGCGAGGTACAGCACCGCGAAGAGGAGTGCCGTCTGCCAGCCGGCGGTCATCGCGACCGCAGTGACGATCACTGCCGCAATCAGGGCACCCACCAGGGGGATGAAGGCCAGCAGTGCGACGACGAAGGCCAGGAGGACCGAGAAGGGCACCTGCGCGATCGTCATGAAGATGAAGGCGAACGTCGCGTTGAGGATGGCCACACAGGCCTGCCCGATCACGTAGTTGCCGACGCTGCTGGTGATCTCCTCCGCCAGCGACTCCACCCGTGGTCGGCGTGAGCGCGGCGCCAACCGGTAGGCCCACTTCTTCATTGCAGGCAGCGAGGACAGGAAGTAGAGGGTCAGGACCAGAACAATCAGGGTCCCGAACAGGCTGTTGATGATGACCGTGCCAACACCCAGCACTCCGCCGAAGATGCCGCCTACCGCCTCCGAATCGTTGAAGAATTTGTTGACTTCCTCGGTGACCCGCTCCCTGACCTGGAACTGTTCATCAACAGTCCTGAAGAACTCGGAGTTGAGGAAATCATCGACGAAACCGGGCGCCCGGTCCACGAACTGGCTGGTCTGGTTCGCAATGGTGGGAATCAGGGTGGCGAAGAAGGCCGCGATGATGCCGGCCAGCAGCAGAAGCGCCACGGCGATTCCTGCCGGGCGGGGCACCTTCTTCTTTTCCAGCCACCGCACAATGGGGTCGAGCCCCAAGGCAATGAACATGGCCGCGCCAATCCACAGCAGCAGTTGGCCCACGTTGGTGATCATGAAGTAGGCGAGTAGAGCCAGCCCCACGCCCACCGTGCCCATGAAACCGAAGTGAATCGGGTGATGACGCATGGACTGGGGCTGGGCATTTCCGAACTTCAGCCGGTCGTCGCCCAGCGAAACGTCCTCGTCGGTCGGCACGGGGGCGGGGATCCGCTCGGGCGGGAACTCGAACCGCAGCCGCGGCTGGGCGCCGGGTATCGGCCGACGGAGCCCGCGAAAAACAGCATCGATGATGCGGCGGTGAGCGGGGCTGGCGGGGGGAGCGGCGGGTGCACCGCCCTGCCCCGTGCTTGAGGCGGCGGGACGGGGGAGCGGCTCGCCTGCCGGAACATCCTGATGATCACTCACGCTGTATTCTGCTTTCCCGGTAGTGCATGCGGCGGGCAATGAGGTTCGAGACCGCCAAAGCAAGGTTAGCGGAACACTAACAGCCTACTGTCGGCGTGCCGCGCGGTGGCGCGCGGTGCCGCGGGTCCGACGTCGTGCGCCAGGTCCCCGCCCATCCCGATAGTGACCGCCCCCATAGAAATCCCGCCGTGCGGCCGAAGTTCGTTACGATAGGACGTTAGATCAAGGTATTGCACAAGACATCGCGTCGTCGGGCCTCCGGCGGCGTATGACGCGCGGCCGTGCTGCGCACGAGCAACGATAGGTATCTCCAGTGCGTTTGAAGATTGCAGTTCCCGCTTTGGTGATCGGTGCGCTGTTGATGCTCCTGGGCATCGGCCAGCTGACGTTCTGGTCCCCGCCGGAAACCGTCACGGCCTCCGTGCCCGCGGGGTCCCAAGCCGGTCCGGTCACCGTGATCGACGCCGGGGCGAAGGCTGCAGACGCCGACGACGTCGACATTACGGTGCGCAGTGAAGGTACCTTCACTCTCGCAGTAGGACGCGCCGGGGATGTCGACGCCTGGGTGGGCGACGCCGCGCATCTCCGGGTGACCGCGATCGCCGAGGACGGGCTGGACACTACCTTCACCGAGGGCGAAGAGACAGTGCCGAATCCCAGCGGCTCCGACCTCTGGACCAGCGAGGAAACCGCCGACGGCAGTGTGACCTACCGCTGGCTCGACCCAGCCGAGGGCGAGTGGTCAATCCTGCTGGCAGCCGACGGGGAGAACCCGGCACCCACCGACATCTCGGTGACCTGGCCCAACGAGGCGACCACTGGCTGGGCGGTACCCCTGATCGTGATTGGCGCACTGGCCATTGTGCTGGGCATCGCCCTGTTCTTTGTCACACCGAAGCGCAGCCGGCGGGCCGCCGAGGGATCGCGGGCCCACCAGCGCCGCCTGGAAACCCGGAAGAAGCCGAACCGGGCAGGTGGAGCATACTTCGGGGTGGCCGTCGTCGCTGCAGGACTGACTGTCTCCGGTGCCGGGCTGGCCCACGCCAGCACCTCCGATCCAAGCCCAGCACCGAGCTCGGACCCGAGCTCCACCGCGTCAGCGACCGCCGAAGTGACCGACGAAACTGCCGAAGCGGCCGACGAAACGGCCCCACCGGTCCTGCTGGAAAGCCAGCTGGAACGAATTCTGGCCTCGGTGGCGACTGTCGTTGCGGAAGGTGACGCGGCATCCGATGCGGAGCTGCTTGAGCCGCGGGTCGCGGAGGCCGCCCTTGCGCTCCGGACCGCCAACTACGACGTCAGGTCCCAGGCCAGCGACGTCCCGGAGCCCACCCCGGTGGCCGCCGAGCCCGTCCTGACCACAATGGTCTCAGCGGAGACCAGCTGGCCCCGCACCGTCGTCGCCCTGACCCAGTCCGACGAGAACCCCGTGCCGCACGCACTGGTCCTGGTCCAGGCGGACCCCCGATCGAACTACCAGCTCAGCGCCGCAATCCAGATGCTGCCCGGCACCACCTTCCCAGCCTCCGACGGTGCCGCTGGGGTAGACGAAGTACCGGTCGACGACGCCGGGGAGCTCGCCTTGGCACCCCAGGCCGCGATGGACGCGATCGCCGACTTCCTGTCGGAGCCCGACGGCGACAATGCCGAAACCTTCGAGGCGAATTCCTTCGCGGATGCCATCACCTCCTTCCAGGCCGACGTCGTGGCCGATCCGGGTAACGACTCGGCGGATATCACCTTCGTGCATGAGTCCGAGGAGGAATTCACTCACGCACTGTCCACCAGCGATGGCGGCGCGATGGTCTTCGGCTACCTGAACCACACCTATTCCAGTGTCCCGCGCGGCGCCGGCGATTCGATTGACCTCGACGGCACCGTTTACGAGTCCCTCACCGGCGAGACCTCGACAGACGAGGGCATTGACGTGCGGTACGGCGAAGCGGTCATGATGTATGTGCCGGCGGCCGGCAGCGATGAGCGCATCCGGGTCATCGGTGCCGCCCAGCAGTTGCTCTCCGCCGAACTTCGGTAACTTCCACCAGAGACCACCCTTGAAAGGCGGAACCATGAGTATTCCAAACAACCGCGGGCCCCTCCCGCCGTCGTCAATGAACCTGCACGGAGCCGTGGATCTGTCGGCTTTGAAGGCACGAGCCGACGCCGCGCGGAACGCCCAGCAGGGCGGGACTCCTGCCGCTGCGGCACCTCCTGCTGACCAGGGCCCCGGTGCGGTCAACGCCGCGGCCGGCAGTCCGTATGTCGTTGAGGTCACCGAGCAGAGCTTCCCTCAGCTGGTTCAGCTGTCATCGCAGGTTCCGGTCATTGTGGACCTGCGGGCCGGCTGGAGCGAGGAATCGGCGCGCGTCACAGCGGTGCTGGAAGCGGTGACGGTCGAACATGACGGGCGGCTGTTGCTGGCCAAGGTCGACGTCGAGACGCAACCCCAGATAGCCCAGGCCTTCCAGGCCCAGACGGTGCCCACCGTGGTGGCCGTCCTGAAGGGTCAGCCGGTCCCGCTGTTCGAGGGTGCACTGCCCGAAGCCCAGATCCGGTCCTTCATTGACGAACTGCTGAAGGTGGCGGGCTCCAACGGCGTCTCAGGGTCGCTGCGGGAAGGTGCCGACGGCGAAGAAGCGGCTCCCGAAGAGCCTCCGCTGCCGCCCCTGCACCAGGCAGCCTTCGACGCCATCGAGGCCGGCGACTACCTCTCCGCCGCCGCCGCTTACCGGCAGGCGCTGGCAGAGCAACCAGCGGACGCCGAGGCGAAAGCGGGGCTGGCCCAGGTGGAACTGATGCAGCGGCTCAAGGAAGTCGACGCGGAGACGATCCGGCAGCGCGCAGCGGACGAGCCCGACTCGGCGGAGAGCCAGCTCGCCGTCGCGGATCTGGACCTTTCAGGAGGCCACGTCGAGGATGCGTTCGCCAGGATCATCTCCTTCATTGGCCGGACCGCGGGGGAACCCCGTGAAGCTGCCCGGGTGCGTTTGATTGACCTGTTCGACGTCGTCGGGATCGCCGACCCGCGTGTCGCCAAGGCGCGAGGGGCATTGGCACGCGCCCTGTTCTAGCTTTTCATCCGACGGACGGAGTCCGTTGGCGGTAATTGGTCCCTTTGGATGAGGGTGGGTTGCTCTTGACGTTGTTAACCTTGAGGGATGAGTACACCATCTATGCCCCTATCCCCGGGGCCAGCCGTCGGTCCCGTTTTTCCTGACAGTCCAGCGCTGGTCATCCGGGGACTCGCCAAACGGTTCGGCGAAAAGATCGCCGTGAACGGCGTCGACCTCGATGTCCCCGCCGGTTCGTTCTACGGACTGGTCGGTCCGAACGGTGCCGGTAAGACCACGACGCTGTCGATGGCCACGGGGTTGCTGCGTCCGGACCATGGTCAGGTGTGGGTGCACGGAGTGGACGTGTGGGAGCGCCCGCTCGAAGCGAAAAAGCTGATGGGGATCCTCCCTGACGGGGTGCGGCTGTTCGACCGGTTGACCGGTGAACAGCTGGTCACCTACGCGGGTCTGCTGCGCGGCATGGACCGCGATACGGTGGCGGAACGGGTCGCGGATCTGCTTCGTGCGCTCGATCTGACGGCCGACGCCGGCACCCTGGTGGTCGATTACTCGGCTGGCATGACCAAAAAGATCGCCCTTGCCTCGGCGCTGATCCACGCGCCGTCCCTGCTGGTCCTTGATGAGCCGTTTGAATCGGTGGACCCGGTATCTGCAGCCAACATCCGCGACATCCTGAAGAGCTATGTCAGCTCCGGCGGTTCGGTCATCGTCTCGAGCCACGTCATGGACCTGGTCCAGCGGATGTGTGACCACGTGGCGGTGATCGCTGCTGGCACCGTCCTGGCTGCTGGCACCGTCGATGAGGTGCGCGGCGACTCCAGTCTCGAGGACCGGTTCGTGGAACTGGTGGGCGGACGCAACACCGCGGAGGGACTGACATGGTTGCGCACCTCCTAAGGCTCAAACTCACCCTCCTCCGGAACTCCCTCAGACGCAGCACCTGGGCCCTGATCGGCGTGATCCTGGGCGGCCTGTACGGACTCGGAATGTTGGGCCTCCTGATCCTGGGGTTGTTCGCCTTCGGTACAGCTGAACCGGAAACTATTCGCAACGTCGTGGTGATTGCCGGGTCAGTGGTCGTCCTGGGTTGGGTTGTGGTGCCGATGGTCTCGTCGGGCATCGATATGACCCTCGACCCGGCGCGATTCGTTACTTTCGCCGTGCCGATGCCGCAACTGATCGCCGGGCTCGCGCTGGGCGGAATCATCGGCATCCCGGGGATCATCACCTTGTTTGCAGCGCTGGGTCAGGTGGGTACGTGGAGGCTCTACCCAGCAGCAGCAGTCATGGCGTTGGTGTGCGCTATCTTGGCCACCCTGTTGTGCGTCGTCGCCTCGCGGTTGGCGGCCACGGCGGTCACGTCGCTGACCTCGTCGCGCACGTTCAAGGACGTCAGTTCCATGGTGGTGCTGGTGCCGATCATCCTGCTGGGGCCCATCATCGCCGGGATCGCGGCAGGGTTTCAACAGTCGGTCGGATTCGCCAGCGAGCTGGCAGCCATCCTGGGATGGACGCCGCTGGGTGTCTTCTGGGCGGTTCCGGCGGATGTGGCCGACGGCGCCTATCTGACCGCCGCGCTGCGGTTCGTCTTCGGCCTCGCTACCCTCGCCCTGCTGGCTTGGCTCTGGCAGCTCAGCCTGGCCCGGGCGTTGGTGACTCCCGCCCACAACGCGGTGACCCGCAAAGCGGCAGGCAACCTGGGCTTCTTCAGCCGGTTCCCGGCGACTCCCACCGGGGCAGTCGCCGCCCGTGCCTTGACCTACTGGGCACGGGACCCCCGTTACCTGGGGTCCATCGTCATTGTCCCGTTGGTTCCCCTGCTCATGCTGTTCTTCGCCTACCAGTCCGGCGACTTCACGATGCTGAATTTCGTGGGCCCGATCATCGCGTTCCTTCTCGCCTGGTCCATTTCGGCGGACATTTCCTATGACAACACGGCGTTCTGGCTGCACCTTTCCACCGGGGTCAGCGGGTGGGCAGACCGGGCGGGCCGAGCCCTGGCAGTGGCTGTCATCGCTGCCCCCGCAGTGCTGGCCTTCACCGTGGGGCCGCTGTGGATTTCCGGCAGCCTTGAGCAGTTGCCGGTGATGCTGGGCCTGTCGGCGGGTGTCCTGCTGACCGGAATCGGGTTCTCCAGTGTGGTCTCGGCACGGTACACCTACAACGTGCCACTCCCGGGTGAGAGCCCGCTGAAAACGCCGCCGGGAACGGGGTTCTCCATGTTCGCCGTCCAGATCATTGGCTGGCTGGTCCTTACGGTGTTGGTACTGCCGGAACTCGGACTCGCCATCGCCTACTATGTCACCGGCAACAGCCTCTTCGGTTGGCTTACGCTGGTAGTGGGTTGCGTCCTGGGCGCCGTGCTGCTGATCGGCGGCGTGAAGCTGGGCGGACAGTGGTACGACCGGAGGGCCCCTGAACTGCTGCAGGCGGTGGCCGTCAACAAATAGCTCAGACGATAGGACAGCTGATGGAAGTAGTAATCCTCCACGATCCCGCGGCAATTGCAGCAGTGGCAGCCGACGCGATCGAGGATCTGGTCCGGCGCAAGCCGCACGCGGTGCTGGGCCTCGCCACCGGTTCCTCTCCACTCGGGGTGTATGACGAGCTCGCGCGCCGGCACCACACTGGTTCGTTGAGCTTCGCTGGCGTCCACGGCTTCGCCCTGGACGAGTATGTGGGCCTACCTGTTGGCCACCCCGAGTCCTACCGGGAGGTGATTCGGCGGGAGTTCACGGATCGGATCGATATTCACCCGGACAACGTGCATGGCCCCGACGGCGCCGCAGACGACATTCCTGCCGCGTGCGCCGCCTTTGAGGAGACGATCCGGGAGGCCGGGGGAGTCGATCTTCAGCTACTCGGGGTAGGGACGGACGGACATATCGGCTTCAATGAACCGGGCAGTTCCCTGGCATCAAGGACGCGGATCAAGAGCCTGATCGATCAGACCCGCAAGGACAACGCCCGCTTCTTCGACAGCATTGATGAGGTGCCCCACCACGTGGTGACTCAGGGGCTGGGCACCATCATGGATGCTCGTCACGTGGTGCTGATCGCGACCGGGGCGCAGAAAGCCCGGGCGGTCCGCGACTTTGTGGAGGGGCCGGTGGCCGCCATCTGCGCGGCCTCCGTTCTGCAGATGCATCCTCATACCACTGTTCTCATCGATGAGGCCGCCGCATCCGGGTTGAAACTGGCCGATTACTATCGCCATACTTACGCGAACAAGCCTGACTGGCAGGGAATCTAGCCGACCCCGTGACAGGCCGAACGATCCGAGCAACGATAGGATGGAAACCATGAGTACGCCTGCAGATCCCTATGACAATGACCCCCGCAGCGACCCCCGGAGCGACCCGCAACGATCAGGGTCCACCGCGACGCTGGAACGCGAAGAGCTGCGCGAGGAACTGGAACCCGGAGATCGCGAACGCCTCGCCCACTATGTGCGCAAGGAAAAAATCATGGAGTCCGCCCTGTCCGGGGACCCGGTCATTGCGCTGTGCGGCAAGGTCTGGACACCGGGCCGTGACCCCCAGAAGTTTCCGGTCTGCCCAGAGTGCAAAGACATCTACAACGGAATGCGTCCCGGCAAGGACGACAAAGACAAATAGGTGCTGGCGCGGCTGAACTAGGTGGCGCCGCGGCACCGCGCCGCGTCGTCGCAGGTTGACTAAGGATTCATGACAGATCGCCCCGCTCCGAATACGGCAGACCCCGCTACCGGGGAACCAGCCAGCCTGCGTCCCCTGACCATCGGGATCATCTCCATCATCACCTGCGCCGCTTTCGAGGCGATGGCGGTCACTACTGCCATGCCGGCGGTGGTCGAGGAACTCGGTGGGGTGTCCGGTTACGGGTTGGCCTTCTCGATGTACCTGACAGCGTCGTTGCTGGGTACGGTCATTGCCGGTACCTGGTGCGACAGGGTAGGTCCCAGGCCCGCGCTCGCCGTCGGCCTGATGCTGATGATCGCGGGTTTGCTGGTCTCAGGTGCGGCGGGCGAGTTCTGGCAAGTGACGGCGGGCCGGGCAGTCTCGGGGCTGGGCGGCGGCTTCATGGTGGTGGCTGTCTACGTCATCATCGGTGGAGCCTACCCCCAGCACCGTCAGCCGGTGATCTTCGGGTGGTTGTCGGCTGCCTGGGTGCTGCCGTCCCTGATTGGCCCTGCCGTGGCCGGCTATCTGGCGGAGGAGGTCACCTGGCGTTGGGTGTTTCTTGGGGTTGTGCCGATTGTGCTGGCAGCGTTTGTCATGGTGTGGCCGAAAACTGCGTCACTGGCAATCCCCGAACCCGGTGCCGGTAACCGCGGTGACGGACGACGGCGGTCGCTCACCGGGATGGGTCTGGCCGGCGGCGTTCTGGCCGCCCAGTTCGCGATCAACCGGCTCGCTGCCCAGGGCCTGGGGGACACGGTCGGGTCGGTAGCGCTGATGCTCCTTGCCGCGGCGGGGGTCGCCGCCGCCGCGCTGACCTTCCCCCGTCTGCTGCCGAAGGGGACCGTGCGCCTGGCACCCGGGCTGCCGAGCATCATCGCCACCCGCGGTCTGGTCACCGCCGCGTTTTTTGGTGCCGAGGCGTTCCTGCCGCTGATGCTGGTCACCTCACGGGGCATGGATGCGGCAACTGCCGGCTTGACCCTGAGCGCCGGGGCCCTGGGCTGGAGCGCCGGGGCCTTCGTGCAGGCTCGGGTCACCTTCCGCCGCCAGTGGCTGCTGGTCATCGGGGCGTCGGTGCTGTCGATCAGTGTCGGTGGGCTGGCGCTTGTTTCAGTGCCGATGGTGCCTTTCTGGGTCCTGGTGCTGGTGTGGACCCTGGCCGGTTTTGCCATGGGCATGACGCTGTCGAGCACCTCGGTGCTGGTCCTGAAGCTTTCACCGGCACAGGAGCGCGGCAAGAACTCCTCCTCGCTGCAACTCAGCGACCAGCTGGGTGGGGTGGTTGGAAGCACCATCGCGGGAGGACTTTTCGCCCTGTTACGTGACCCGTCGAACCCGGGACAGGTGGGCGTGTTTGTTGCGATCTGGCTGGCTCTGTGCCTCTTCGCGGTTGCCGGTATAGTTGCCGGTTCGAGGGCGGTGCTGGGGTCCTCCGATGAGCTGGCTAGTCCCCACCCAGACACAGACAGGCATGGAAAGGTCTCTTCTTAAGCGTGAGTAATAACATGCTCTTTGGTGTTGCCCCTGCCACAGGTGCATCGCTGCCACCGGCCTACCCGGAACGTGCGGCGTGGGGTACGGCGCCAAAACTCCGGCAATGGCAGGAGCAGGCGCTCGCTAAGTACTTTGCTACCGGCCCGCAGGATTTCCTCGCCGTGGCCACCCCTGGCGCGGGTAAAACCACTTTTGCACTGCGCGTCGCTACCGAGCTCGTGGAACGCGGCACCATCAATCGAATCACTATCGTCGCGCCGACCGACCACCTGAAGCGGCAGTGGGCTGACGCTGCGGCGCGGATCGGCCTGGCGATCGACCCCAATTTCCGGAACGCCGACGGCCGCCATGGCCAGGGTTTCATCGGTGTGGCAGTGACCTACGCCCAGGTGGCCAGCAAACCGATGCTGCACCGTGCCAAGACCGAAGCCGCCAGAACCCTCGTCATCCTGGATGAGATCCATCACGGTGGGGACGCCCTGTCCTGGGGCGACGGTATCCGGGAAGCGTTCGAGCCCGCGACCCGCCGCCTGGCACTCACCGGTACGCCGTTCCGTTCGGACACCGCCGCCATCCCGTTCGTGGAGTACGCGGCCGACGCCGACGGCATTCGACGCTCCAAGTCCGACTACACCTACGGCTACGGCGAAGCCCTGCGGGACCACGTGGTGCGGCCTGTCATTTTCATGGCCTACTCGGGCCAGATGCGGTGGCGCACCAGCGCCGGCGAGGAGATGGCGGCGTCGCTCGGCGAAGCGTCAGTCACCAAGGACATCACCGCTCATGCCTGGCGAACGGCGCTGAACCCCACCGGCGAGTGGATCCCGGCGGTTCTCGCCGCAGCCGACAAGCGGCTCTCCGAGGTGCGGCGGACGGTGTCCGACGCCGGCGGGATGGTGATCGCCACCGACCACGACGACGCCCGGGCCTACGCTGGGCTGCTCAAGAAGATCACCGGTGAATCACCGATAGTGATTCTCTCGGATGATGCCAAGGCGTCGGAGAAGATCGAGGAGTACTCGGCCGGTGAACACCGCTGGATGGTGGCGGTCCGGATGGTATCTGAGGGCGTTGACGTGCCGAGGCTCGCCGTCGGCGTCTACGCAACCTCGACAGCGACGCCGCTATTCTTCGCCCAGGCCGTCGGACGCTTTGTGCGTGCCCGACGCCGGGGAGAGACCGCCTCGGTCTTCCTGCCCTCGGTGCCGAACCTGATGATTCTCGCCAACCAGCTGGAACTCGAGCGGGACCACGCCCTGGACCGTCCAGCCACTGACGAGGACGGGTTCGCCCCCGAGGAAGCGTTGATGGAGGAGGCGAACCGCTCCGAGAAGGCCTCCGACGAACTGACCAAGCAAAAGTTCGAGGCGCTGGAATCCCAGGCGTCCTTCGACCGGGTATTGTTCGACGGCGGCGAGTTCGGTACCGGCGGTGAAATGGGCAGCGAGGATGAACAGGATTTCCTCGGCATTCCCGGGTTGCTCGACGCTGACCAGGTGGGAGTGCTGCTGCGCCAACGCCAGCAGGAACAACAGACCCGGCGGGGACGCAAGGGCGTCGCGGTGGCGCCAGCCCCCGAGCCGCTGGTTGTTGACCACCGGCTGCTGACCGAACTGCGGGGTGAGCTCGCCAAGAACGTATCGGCCTGGTCGGCGCGCTCCGGTATGCCCCACGGCGTGGTGCATACTGAGCTGCGGAAGGCCTGCGGCGGTCCGGCCGTGGCGCAGGCCAACGAGGATCAGCTCCAGCGGCGGCTGAAGAAGTTGCAGGACTGGTTCATCGGCAGGAAATAGCCGCCCGGCTGGACTCCCGGCCGCCCGGCTGGACTCGCGGCCGCCCGGCTGGATTCGCGGAGCGGCCGCCGGAAGCGCCGGTTGACCGCGGTGAACGCTAGTTGATGAGTTCGACGCCGGCGTCTTCGAGCTCTTCCAGGGCGGCAGCAACACCGTCGGAGTGGACCCCGCGGGTGTAGGGGACGAGGACCGAGGTGGTGTAGCCGGCCGCCACAGCGTCCAGGGCGGTTGCCTTGACGCAGAAGTCGGTGGCGAGGCCGACCACTGCCACCTCATCGACTTCCCGCTCACGGAGCCAGTCATCGAGTGTGACCGGGTCCTCGGTGGTCAGATCATCCAGGGCACCGAGCTTCTGCTCACCGGTGGGAACCTCATCCTCGGGGGCGAGGACGCCTTCAAAGCCTGAATACGCCGCCTCGAACTGGCCCTTCCGAAAGACTGCCTCCACATTCTCGGTCTCCAGATCCGGGTGGAACCTCGATCCCTTGCTGTCGGCGACGCAGTGCACCGGCCAGGAGTGAAGGAAGTCGGGGGTCTCCGAAAAGTGGGCTCCAGGGTCGATGTGCCAGTCCTGGGTGGCGACAATGTGATCGAATTCGCCGCCCCGCTCGTCAATGAGTTCGCTGACCTGGGCGGCGACATCGGCGCCGCCGTCGACGGCTAGCGACCCACCTTCACAGAAATCGTTCTGGACGTCGACAATGATCAGGGCGCGGGTCATGGTTCCTCCTCGTATTCGGTGGGGATGGCGGGTTCTCCGCGCTGCAGTCGCATGACCGAGCCCGGCAGCTCGGTCATGGATGACCGGTGGTGTTCAACGGCGCGGCGTACCCCAGCGGCCCCGGTCCAGCCGGGCAGGATGTCGCCGTCGCTGACAAACTGCTGCAGCAGCGGCCGGTCATTGCCGTCGTCGCGGGGCGAGCGGCCAATACCCACCACCTCGGCCGTGGCGGTGCCCGCGTCGTTGAGGCGGCGGAGGGCGTATTTGCGCCCGCCGCGTGAGGTCTTGTTCAGGGCAGACTTTGCCACTGAGACGAATTCGCCGTCGTCGTCGGTCCGGCTCACCAGTTTGTAGACCAGGCCCGCGGTCGGGGCGCCCGAACCGGTGACCAGTGAGGTGCCGACGCCATAAGAATCCACTGGGGCGGAGGCAAGGGAACCAATGGCAAACTCGTCGAGATCCGAGGTCACCACAATCCGGGTGTTGTGGTTGCCCAGATCATCGAGCAGTTGACGGACCCAGCGAGCCTGGGCCACGAGGTCCCCGGAGTCCAGCCGGACTGCACCCAGTTCCGGTCCAGCGACCTCGACGGCGGTCCGGACACCGCGTTCGACGTCGTACGTGTCCACGAGCAGCGATGTTCCGGCGCCCAGCGTGGCGACCTGTGCGGCGAAGGCATCCCGCTCCGTGTCATGCAGCAGGGTGAAGGAGTGGGCCGCGGTGCCGACGGTCTGCACGCCATACCTTCGACCGGCCTCCAGGTTGGAGGTGCTGGCGAAGCCCCCAATGATGGCTGCCCGCGCGGCGGCCACCGCAGCCTCCTCCTGGGTGCGGCGCGACCCCATCTCGATACAGGGACGGCTGCCAGCCGCGCCGGTCATCCGCGACGCGGCCGAGGCGATCGCGCTGTCATGGTTGAGGATGGAGAGCACCAGGGTTTCCAGGATGCAGGCCTCCGCGAAGGTTCCCTCCACGATCAGAATGGGAGAGTGCGGGAAGTACGCCTCACCCTCCGCGTAACCCCAGACGTTCCCGCCGAAGCGGAAGTCGGCCAGCCAATCAAGAGTGAGGGTGTCCACCACGCCAGCCGCTGACAAGTAATCCAGCTGTTCAGCGCCGAAGCGAAAGTTTTCGAGGCTCTCCAGCAGGCGTCCCGTTCCGGCGACCACGCCATAGCGTCGGCCCTCCGGGAGGCGGCGGGCGAAAGCCTCGAAAACCGATTTCCGGTGCGCAGCCCCGGAATGCAGGGCGGCCTGGAGCATCGTCAGCTCGTAGTGGTCCGTATACAGGGCGGTGCTGGCCCGGGTCCTGACGACCGGGGCGGAGTTGGTGGGGCTCACAGTCACGACTCTAACCCGTTTCGGCGCCGACACCACCGGAATATTGTCACCCGACCTGAGTCCTACAATGGACCTATGACTGTTGGCACCGCTCCTGATACCGAACGGCTCGAGGAAACGGAGACCGACTTACTGACAGCAAGCGATATTCCCTGGGTAGTGATCGTCTGGAATGACCCGGTCAATCTCATGAGTTATGTCAGCTATGTATTCCAGACCTATTTCGGGTACAGCGAAGCCAAAGCGAACAAGCTCATGATGGAAGTCCACGAGGCTGGTAGGTCGGTAGTCGCTGGCGGCAGCAGGGAAGAGGCCGAGCGGGACACGCTGGCCATGCATTCCTACGGACTCTGGGCGACGTTCCAGAAGTCCGACGCCCCCTGAGGCGAGCTACCCGGTAACTGTGCGATAAGACTGTGCGTTAAGGAGATTTTTTGGCCAAGGCATTCAAGGCAACCCGTCGTGGGATCATCGGCACCCTGGATTCGGGGGAGCGGCAGCTGCTGCGCAAGCTGTTCGAGGACATCATCGAACTGCTTGAGCCCGCCGAGCCGGCCAATGTTGATCCGCTCGCGGCCATGGTCGGCGTGGATAGCACCGCGGTCACCCCCTCAGACAGCGCCGTGAGAAGGTTGCTGCCCGATGCGGTCCGGAACGACAACGACGAGGCACTGGAATTCCGCCGGCTGACCGAACGGTCCCTCCGCGAGGACAAGATCGGCACCCTGCGCGGCAGTGCCCTGCTGTTGGAGTCCAGCCCGCTGACCCTCACCGCCGAACAGGCGCGGCTGCTGGCCCGGGCGCTCAACGACGTCCGGCTGGTCCTGGCGGACCGGCTGAAGATCGAAACCGATGAGGATGCGGCCCGCCTTCACGACATTGACGACGTCGCCGCCGCGGACGACGTCGAGACCTACCTGGCGCTGGTGTACAACTTTACGAGCTGGCTTCAGGAGTCACTGGTCCAGGCCCTATTTGGGCTGAAAGACAAGTAACCAAGGGTTCATGCCGCGCCGCTGTGGTCGAAGACTGTGACTAATTCCACTGGCGTTGGGTTCGTCTAATCACGGTGACAGGTCTTATGGTCGGTAGATTATGACCTCCGTCCCGGGCGAATTTTCAGCAGTGAAGCGAACCGAGGCCCCGATCGGTATTTTCGATTCGGGCGTTGGTGGGCTGACAGTCGCGCGCGCCGTGATTGATCAGCTCCCACGCGAGTCGATTCTCTACGTCGGCGACACCGCTCACGGCCCCTATGGTCCGTTGCCCATTGCCAAGGTCCGCGCCCATGCGCTGGGCGTGATGGATGAACTGGTGGATTCAGGCGTCAAACTCCTGGTCATTGCCTGCAACTCCGCGTCGGCGGCCGTGCTCCGGGACGCCCGCGAACGCTACACCGCCCGCTACGGCATCCCCGTGATCGAGGTGATCCAGCCAGCGGTCCGGCGGGCCGTCGCTGCAACCCGGAGCGGTCGGATCGGGGTGATCGGCACCTCAGCCACGGTGGGGTCCCGTGCCTATGAGGACACGTTCGCGGCCGCTCCGCACCTGTCCATCACTTCTGCCGCCTGTCCGGAGTTCGTCGAATTTGTCGAGGCGGGGGTCACGTCGGGTCCCGAACTCCTCTCGACCGCGCAGCGGTACCTTCAGCCGCTGAAGGAGGCGGGAGTCGACACGCTGGTTCTTGGGTGCACCCACTACCCCCTGCTGACCGGGGCGATCTCCTATGTGATGGGGGATGCGGTCACGCTCGTCTCCAGCGCCGAGGAAACCGCTAAGGATGTCTATCGTGCGCTGATTTCCCATGACCTGGAGCGGCTAGGGGAGACCCAGCCCGGGCATCACTTCGTCGCCACCGGTGACGCCCAGCGGTTCGGCGAGCTGGCACGCCGGTTCCTGGGCCCCGAGGTCCTCAGCGTGGAACACGTCGATCATGTGGCTGCCCAGTATCCCACCGGAAGCATGGCCCGGATCACGCCGGAGATGATCGCCACGGCGCGCGCCGACGCGAGGGGGAATTTCCAGCCATGAAGCTGACCATCGTGGGCTGCAGCGGGTCGTTTCCTGGCCCCCAATCGCCGGCGTCGTGCTACCTGGTGACCGCGACGGTGCCCGACGGCGACGGCACCCGGACCTGGCGGATCCTCCTCGATCTGGGCAACGGTGCCCTCGGCGCGTTGCAGCGTTACATGGACCTGCGCGATATCGATGCAGTGTTCCTCAGCCATCTCCACCCCGACCACTGCATGGATCTTTGCGGTCTGCACGTTGCGGTGCACTGGGATCCCAACGGTTGGCACCGGCCGCGGATCCCGGTGTGGGGCCCCGAGGGTACCGCCGACCGGATGGCGACGGCCTACGGGCTGGACCTCGACCCCGGTATGCATGAGGACTTCGACTTCCAGATCTGGAAACCCCGCGGATCGGTCACCCTGGGCCCCTTCACCGTCACACCGTACCCGGTGCTGCACCCGGTCCAGGAGGCTTATGCCCTACGGGTCGAGGTCGCGGGCGAAAACCCCGGCGATCCGCCCCGGGTGCTGACCTACTCCGGCGATACGGATGCCTGCGACGGCCTGATCGAGGCCGCGACTGGGTCCAACGTCTTCCTGTGTGAGGCGGCGTTCCATGAGGGCCGCGACGACGCGATTGAGGGCGTCCACCTTACCGGCCGACGCGCCGGGCAGGTGGCGGCAGCGGCGTCGTCGGACCGGTTGTTGCTCACCCACATCCCGGTGTGGAATGACGCCAACAGGACCGTCGAGGAAGCCAGGACCAGCTACCGTGGGGATCTCGCTGTCGCGGTGGCTGGCGTGTCCTACGAGATCTGACCCCACAATAGTGCCGCGCCCGCACCCGAGCGGTTGCCCAACAGCGCACCTGCGGCTCGGCCACTTTTCCGCTGGCCCGTAGACTTAACCCATGACTCCAGCAGACACGTCCTCGCCCATCGCTGCCATCCTCCGGGCGGACGGCCGAACCCCGGACCAGCTCCGACCCATCAGCATCACCCGCGGCTGGTCCAATCAGGCCGAAGGGTCGGCACTCATCGAATTCGGCAATACCCGTGTCCTCTGCACCGCGTCCCTGACTCAGGGCGTACCCCGCTGGCTCAAAGGCGAGGGCAAGGGCTGGGTGACGGCTGAGTACGCCATGCTGCCACGCGCCACCAACACCCGGTCGGACCGGGAATCGGTCAAGGGCAAGATCGGCGGCCGCACCCACGAGATTTCCCGCCTGATCGGGCGGTCCCTGCGGTCCATCATTGATACGAAGGCGCTGGGGGAGACCACCATTGTGCTGGACTGCGACGTCCTCCAGGCCGACGGCGGCACCCGGACCGCGGCGATCACGGGTGCCTACGTTGCTCTGGCCGAAGCCATCCGCTATGCCAAGGAGAACAAGCTCATCGCCGCATCGGCGCAGCCCCTCATCGACACGGTCGCCGCGGTCAGCGTCGGAATCATCGACGGCGTGCCCATGCTTGACCTGCCCTACGTCGAGGACGTCCGCGCGGAAACCGACATGAACGTGGTGGTCACTGGCAGCGGCAAGTTCGTTGAGGTACAGGGCACCGCCGAGGGCGCACCGTTCGATCGGGACGAACTCGACGCACTCCTTGACCTGGCCCTGCTGGGCACCTCCCAGTTGACCCAGATCCAGCTCGACATCCTTGGTGAGGGTGCCGGTGTCTGAGCCCACAGGGAACGGTCGACCAGCTCCGGCGGCACCCCGGCTGGTGCTTGCCACCCGCAACGCGGGCAAGCTCCGGGAGCTCCGTGAACTGCTGCGAGGCCAGGTTCCTGGTCTTGACGTTGACACGCAGGTCATTGACGCTGCGACGGCTGGCGCTCCCGACGTCGTCGAAAGCGGCACCACCTTCGAAGCCAATTCCCTGCTCAAGGCACGGGAGGTGGCAGCGGTGACCGGGCTGGTGGCAGTTGCCGACGATTCCGGCCTCGCGGTCGACGTGCTGGGTGGAGCGCCGGGAATCTTCTCGGCACGCTGGTCCGGGCGCCACGGTGACGACGAAGCCAACCTGCAGCTTCTCCTGGCACAGCTCGCTGACATTCCGACGGCACAGCGCGGTGCATCATTCGTGTGCGCCGCCACCGTAGCGCTTCCGGATGGGACCGCCCAGGTGACCCTGGGGGAGCTCAGAGGATCCCTGCTCAACGAACCCCGCGGGTCCGGCGGATTTGGGTACGACCCGATCCTGCAGCCCCAGGGCCTGCAGGTAAGTTGTGCCGAGCTGACCCCCGCGGAGAAGAACTCGATCAGCCACCGGGCGACAGCGTTCAAGGCTCTGCTGCCCCACCTGATCGAAGCGTTGAGCTGACACCCGCCGTCGCTCTCAGCAAAGCCCAGGTCCGTGGGGCAAAATTGGTCAGGATATGACTATTTCCTTACAGACCACGCTGACCACCCCGACCGACGGCGGGTCGGTGCTGGACACCATCTCCGACTGGGCGGTTTCCATGATGGAAACCATCGGCGCCCCCGGTGCCGGTCTGGCGATCGCACTGGAGAATCTCTTTCCGCCATTGCCCAGCGAAGTCATCCTGCCGCTGGCGGGCTTCACGGCGAGCAGGGGAAGCTTCACCCTGTTCGAAGCCATTTTTTGGACCACCGTAGGTTCAGTGGTCGGTGCGTTGATCCTGTACTTGCTGGGCGCCTGGCTGGGACGCGATCGGATGCGGGCCATCGTGTCCCGGGTTCCTCTGGTCGACCTGGAGGATGTGGACCGCGTCGAGGCCTGGTTTGACCGCCACGGTTACAAGGCAGTGTTTTTCGGCCGGATGATTCCGTTGTTTCGATCTCTGGTCTCCATCCCGGCGGGCATCGAGCGGATGTCGATCTGGATCTTCATCGGCCTTACCACCGCAGGAAGCCTCATCTGGAATTCCATCTTCGTGCTGGCCGGTTTCTACCTCGGGGAAAACTGGCACGTTGTCGAAGCCTATGCGGACGTGTTCCAGAAGATCGTGATCGCGGCCGTCGTCGTGTTCCTCGTCTACTTTGTGGTCAGCAGGATCCTGAAGATTCGACGCAGGCGGGCGGAGCGGGACCCCGCCTGACCCTCTGCCACCACGGGCTCCCCAAAAAACGCTTGGCATGGCCTGAATCTGGTTGTATGGTTAGTTACATCAGTAACTAACCAATTGACCGCATAACCGGTTACCGGAGGGCCACGATGATCGATGACAGTAGGCCCATCTTTCTTCAGATAGCCGAAGAGATCGAAAACGAGATTGTCGAGGGAACCCTAGCGGAAGAGGCGCAGGTTCCATCCACTAACGAGTTTGCCGCTTTCCATCGCATCAACCCGGCGACCGCTGCCAAGGGCGTCAACCGGCTCGTGGACGAAGGCATTCTCTACAAGCAACGGGGAATAGGAATGTTTGTTTCCACCGGTGCCCGTGCCGCGCTCCTGCAGCGCCGGCGGGACCACTTCTTTGATCAATACGTCCGTCCGCTGGCGGTAGAGGCTCGGAAGCTGGGAATCAGCTCCTCCGAACTGGCGGAAATGGTCCGCTCCAGCGAATCAGTTTCGGGGGGAACACCATGAGCAGCGTGATCGAGACACATGATCTGATCAAGACCTACCGGAATTCGACGGCGCTTGACGGGGTGAGCCTGTCCCTGCAGCCTGGGAAAATCTACGGCCTCCTCGGACGTAACGGGGCAGGCAAAACCACCCTGATGTCCATCCTCACCGCGCAGGGTTTTCAAACCTCCGGGACAGTCGCCGTCTTCGGTGAGAGTCCCTACGAGAACGAGCAGGTGCTGAGCCGCATCTGCTTCATCCGTGAATCGCAAAAGTATCCGGATGCGTTCACGCCCAGGCATGCCTTCCGGTCGGCGAAGTTGTTCTTCACCAACTGGGACCAGGGGCTGGCCGACCGGTTGGTCGAGGATTTCCAGTTGCCCCTCAAGCGATCAATCAAGAAGCTCTCCCGGGGGCAGCTCTCGGCCGTCGGAGTGATCATCGGTCTGGCATCCCGCGCCGAATTGACGTTCTTTGATGAGCCCTACCTCGGTCTGGACGCCGTGGCGAGACAGCTGTTCTACGACCGACTCGTTGAGGATTACGCGTTACACCCACGGACCGTAGTGCTCTCCTCCCACTTGATCGATGAGGTTGCGAATCTCCTGGAGCACGTGATCGTGATCGACAAAGGCCGCATCATCATGAACGACGACGCCGAGAGCATCAGGGGTTCGGCGTTCACGGTGGTCGGGTCCGCAACCGTGGTGAAAGCGTTTCTGGGCGACCGGGAAATCCTTCACACCGACAAGTTCGCCTCACTGGCCTCGGTGACTTCCCTCGGTGTGCTCACGCCGATGGAGAAACGCGAGGCCGCAGAGCTGGGCCTGGAACTCGCTCCGGTCTCGCTGCAACAGCTGGTGATCCGTCGAACCCTGGCAGCGACCAGCGGTGACCTGGACGCCGTGCACAACCACTCGCTGGAGGTATCACCATGAGCCGGGTCGTCAACGTCATGCGCATGCAGCTCAGCAACAGATGGACCTTTATCGGCATTCCAGCGGTGATTCTCCTGGGATCCTTCGGGTTGAGCTGGGTCATCTGGTCCTTCATTCCCTTTGAGGGAGCAAAATATTCGGGCGGTTCGCAGGCCATCATGTGGTATTTCCTGGCGCTGGGAATCCAGTCGCTCACCCTGACCTTCCCCTTCTCCCAGGGACTGAGCATCAGCCGCAAGTCCTTCTTCCTCGGGACCGTCGGATTGTTCTCGATCATTGCGGCAGTGACCACGGCACTCTATTACGTGCTTGGCCTGATTGAGATAGCAACTGACGGGTGGGGGCTCAACGGCAGATTCTTTGCCCTTGAATGGATTGCCGAAGGATCCGGCCTGCCGATGATGGTCTTCTATTTCACGGCGATGATGGCGCTGTTCCTGATTGGCTTCTGGGCTGCGACCATCTACAAACGGTGGCAGACCACGGGACTCCTGATCACCGGGATCGGGACTGCCGTCCTGCTGGTCGGACTCGTCTACTACATCACTCGCCAGGAACTCTGGGGACAGGTTGGCCAGTTCCTCAGTAGCCAGACCCAGCTGAGCGTCGCGGGGTGGTTGGCCGTCGTCGGCCTCGCATTGGCGGGCGGGTCCTACCTCACCCTGCGACGGGCAGTGCCCTAGGTCAGCGCGGGGCGAACAGCTCCCGCTGCAGGTCGATCCCCGGCTGATGGAGTAGTGCGTCGATGCCCAGCTCCTGCGCGGCAGCGATGTTGACCGGGGCATCATCAACGAAAGTGACCTCGTGTGGTTCGGCGCCAAGATCCCGTAGCACGTGGTCGAAGATTTCCCGTTGGGGCTTCACCAGCTGGAGCGCCGAACTGAAGTACCTCTTCGTGAAGTACCCGGTCCAGGCCGCCTGCTCAAACCGGGCCACCATCGGGGCCGGCATATTCGAGAGCAGCGCCAGCCGGGCACCCTGGCTGCTCAGTTCCTCAAGGACATCGAGCGTTTCCAGGTTGAAGTGGGACCACTGGTTGGCATCCAGCGTGTCGAGCAGGTCCGTCCGGCTCTCAGTGACGTCGCGTCCGGTCACCAGAGACCAGTACTCGACGCTGGTCTTGAGACCAGCATCGAAGTCCAAGCGGTGCTGCCAGTAGGGCGAGCCGGGATCCATCAGCTGGGCGCCAGCAGCGTCCTCGAGGTTCAGCCAGTCCTCGGGGGTGGGCGCATTGGAGATCACCATGCCGTAGTCGAACAGGTACCACTGTGTCTTTCCCATACCTCAGGGTAGGGGACTGTGGCAGGTATCTCCCGGCACGCGGGTGAACGTTGGGTAAAATCCGTCAGTTCAACCCGTAGCGTTGACCCGGTGGGAATTGAGTTCACAGCAATCGACTTTGAGACAGCAAACGGGTTCCGGGGCTCGCCCTGCGCGGTGGGCTTGACCAAGGTGCGGGACGGCATCATCGTTGACGAGGCTCACTGGTTGATGCGCCCGCCAGCGGGGCACGACCATTTCGATTGGCGCAACGTCCGGATTCACGGTATCTCCCCGGAGATGGTTGCGGCCCAGCCACGGTTTGGGGATCTTTTTCCGGAGATCGGAGCCTTTATTGGCGACGACGTGCTGGTGGCACATAATGCGGCCTTCGATCTGGGCGTCATCCGGTCGGGACAGGAAGTGTCCAACATCGCTGGTCCGGCCTACCACTACACCTGTACGGTGGTGCTCTCCCGGCGCAGCTATTCACTTCCCTCGTACTCGCTGCCATTCGTCGCCGAGGCCGCCGGAGTCCCGCTCGTCAACCACCATGATGCAGTTGAGGATGCCAGGGCGTGTGCCGGCATCATGATTGACATCGCCAGGTTGAACGGTGCGGACTCGCTGGCAGAGTTGGCCGCGCTCCAGCGGCTTCCCCTCTCGATCCAGGATGCCTATGTGCCGGGGATCAATGCTGTTTCGAAGTCGACGCGTGGTGCCCTGGCCCGCGGGCCGGTGGAGATCCCCACCGGCCCCTCCGGGTGGCCCGAGGAGGGTGAACCCACCAGCGAATGCCGCGGCCGATCCGGCGAACCCGCTCTACGGCCAGACGGTGGTGTTCACGGGCACGCTCGGCATGCCCCGCCCACAGGCCAAGGAGCGGGCGGCGGGGCTCGGCGCGCAACCAGCAAGCACGGTTACCCGGCGCACCACAGTATTGGTGGTGGGCGACGGCTTTGAGGCTTCGGATCTGCGTAACGGCCGCGTCACCGGCAAGGCCCGGCGCGTCCTCGACCTCCACGAGCGCGGCCAGCGGATCGAAGTCCTCTCGGAGGCCGAGTTCCTTCAGATGACCGAGGGCCGCTGGCCCATCGACAGTCCCTGACCGGTCGACAGTCCCTCACCTTTTTCAGGTCCAGCCGATCTACAGTTCGAGCCGGACCCCGGTGAGCTGCTCCGACGCGTCGATCAGCCGGGAAGCAGTGTTGCGCTCGCGGGCGTGCGGGTGAGCTGGGACCGACGTCGGGTGTCCCCGCAACTGGAACCAACCGCTCGGCCCGCAGTAGGTACCATTGTCGACGCCGGGATCACCCACCGCCCGAACCAGTGGCCACGCCCCGGTGTCCTTGCCGTGCGAGATGGGTGCCAGCATGCGTCGTCGTACAGCGGGTGGGGTGTTGTCCACACCGATGCCGGGTCGGTGTGGGGTGAGCAGGTCCAGGGCCAGCCCGGGATGGGCCACGATGCTCTGCACAGGGCTCCCCAGCAGGTGAAGCCGGGCAGCGAGTTCGAAACCGAAGGTCATGACAGCCAGTTTCGACGTCGCGTAGGAGCGCGGATTATTGTACTTCGCTGGCATCAGGTCGTCGGTGTTCAGCCGGACCCAGCGGTGGCTGATGCTGCCCAGATGAACCACCCGGCCGCGCGCAGCGGTGAGGGCCGGCAGCAGGCCCGCCGTGAGGGCAAAATGCCCCAGGTGGTTGGTGCCGAACTGCAGCTCAAAACCATCCGCTGTGTGCTGGCGTCCGGTCGCGCCCACAACTCCGGCATTCGCCAGGAGCGCGTCGAGGGGACCCCGTGAAGAGAGCACCTCCACGGCCCGCCGTACCGAATCGAGCCGGGCCAGATCGAGTTCCTGGGACTGGATGTCCGCGTCGGGCACCCTGCTCCGGATCGCTGCTATGGCCGCCGCGGCCTTCTGCCCATTGCGCGAGGCCATCACCACGCTCGCGCCGGCCGCCGCCAGCTGCTCGCAGGCAAAATAGCCGAGCCCGGCGTTGCCTCCGGTGACCACCACGGTGCGGCCGCTCAGATCCGGTAGGTGAGCGGGACTCCAGTTATCCATGAACTAAGACTAAACAGAGCAGGGCGCACCTCCAGAATCAGCCCCAGACCGATCCCAGGGAGCACTCAGCCGGTCGAGGTGGTGTCCACCAACAGTTGAGCCATCGCGCTGACGGTTTCGGCGCCTTCCAGCAGGGACACCCAGGTGGCGGGTAGCCCCTGCACTCCGTAGAGCGCGCCGAGGATGTTGCCGGCGATCGCCCCCGTCGTGTCGCTGTCACCGTCATGATTGACAGCGAGGCATAACGCAGCGCGGAAGTGGTCCGCGGCTCCCGCTGCTGTCTCGCTTGCCAGCACCGCATACACCGCTATCGCCAGGGCTTCGTCAGCTGTCCGCCCACCGCCGAGGGCTGCCGTCATCAACTCAGGTGAGACACCGCCGTCGTCAGCCAGTTCGACGGCGGTCTCAAGGAGGTGTACCAGGTCGGGTACTGCCGAAGAGGCTGCCCGGGAGACGGCGGCGGCCACCGCCTCAGCGAGCGGCTTCCCCTCGCGCGCGATGGAGTGGATCAGCACGGCGACCACTGCAGCGCCGTGCTGGGCCGTTGGATGACCGTGGGTCAGCGCGGCGGCGTTCATCGCCAGCCGATCGGCAACCTCGACAGGAATATGGGGCACCAGCCCAAACGGGGCGGACCGCATCACCGTGCCGGAGCCTTTGGCGTCGGGATTCAGCGGCCGCGCCTGGGTGCCCATGTCTCCGCTGCGGAGTGCGCTGAGGCACGCCGCGCCGGGCCGGCGGCGGTGCTGAAGGACTTCCTGGGCATCGATCCAGCGGGGCGGGGGAGCAGGCGCCGACGACGACGGCGTCTCGCCCTGCGTCGCCAGCCACCGCAGGTAGGCCAGCCACAGGCAGGCGGTCTCGTCGGCCGCCACCCCATCGTTGGCCCATTGAATGGCATCAACGAGACCGTCGACCGTAAACAGCGTGAGCTGGGTACTGTCGGAAAACCGGAAGGTGTCCGGCAAAGCATCGGGGCCGGTCACACCGGGTGGACCGTAGGCTGTCCGGATGGACTGCAGATCGAGTTCTTCGACGGCATAGCCGAGGGCGTCGCCGAGAGCACCGCCCAGCAGACAGCCATGAACACGGTCGGGAAAGGTGAGGGCAGCAGGCACCCCAACAGTCTAGTGTCGGGTATGGTGCTACTGCTCCGTCCACCGGCGTCGCCCGCTCCCAGCGGGCATCCAGCAACAAGTGGAACGCTGGATGGGTTTGCCCGACCGGATCGTACGGTCCCGACCATCGTGTCGACCCCCAGCTCGACTCTCCCACTCAGCTTGAAGGAATACGTTCACCATGACGCAGACATCTCTGCCCAGCCACGATCTGCACGCGGATCCGGAACACTCCGGGCGCGCAGCCGCGATCACAGACTTCCCACTGGTGGCCCGGTCCCTCGCCGAAGCGGCAGGCTCGTTCCTGCTGGTCCTCGCGGGACTGGGCGTCACCATCCTGAACACCCAGACGGGTGTCCAACCGACTCTCGCCTTCGGCCTGGCGCTGATCGGGGCGATGGTCGCGTTCGGCTATGTGTCGGGTGGTCACTTCAACCCGGCGGTCACGCTCGGCTCGGCAATCGCCGGCAAAACCTCGTGGGCCTCGGTCCTGCCCTACATCGTGGCGCAGGTGGTCGGCGGCGTTGTCGCAGCAGTATTCATTTGGTTGCTCCTGAGCGCCAACCAGCAGTTTGCCGGTAGCGTCCAGGCCCTGTTCGCCGTCTCGGCCAACGGTTTCGCAGACAATTCGCCCACCCAGTTCGCCCTGAGTAGCGCTCTCCTCGCCGAGGTGGTCGGCACTGCGATCTTTGTCGCTGTCGTGCTGGGGGCTACCTCCCGCACCGCCACGGGTGCGCTGCGCAACGCCGGTGGACCATTCGCCATCGGGCTGGTCTACGCCGCGCTGCTGACCTTCCTGCTCCCCATCACCAACGGGTCGCTGAACCCCGCCCGGTCAACTGCCGCCGCCATCTTCTCCGAGGGCTGGGCCCTGGAACAGCTGTGGCTGTTCTGGGTAGCACCGGTGCTTGGCGCAGCGATCGCCGGACTGATCTACCGCAGCACCGACCTGTTCGGTGGCCGCAAGAGTGAAGCCGGGGTGGCTGAGTCGGGTGACGGATCCGTCGCTGCATCTGCCGACGAGGACTCCGCCCAGGCACCGGCGGCCACCGGGGTGAGCGCTTCCTCGCAGACCACCGAGGCGCCGTCGGCTGACCGCTACCCGGCCGGCCATGCACGCACCGGTGATACGGCCGAGGAGGGTCAGGTTGACCGATCCGCCGGCACCGACGAGGCACGGACGTTCTTTGACGGATCCGACGATCGCCGCGACGAAAAATAGGCCGAGACCCGGCCAAAGTCCGCACCGCCGGGAACCCTCCCCAGGAATGTCAGTGGGGGCCGGTAGCTTGGAATCATGAGGCTCCTGCACACATCCGATTGGCACCTGGGACGGTCGTTCCACGGTGTGGGTACCCTTCAGGCGCAACGGATTTTCATCGATCACCTCGAGAAATCGGTTCGCGAGCATGAAGTCGATGTAGTGCTGATCGCTGGCGACGTCTACGACCGTGCACTGCCCGGCGTGGACGTCGTCGGCCTCTTCGACGACGCCCTGGATCGTCTCACCGGGGCCGGAGCGCAGGTCGTGGTTTCCAGTGGCAACCACGACTCCGCCACCAGATTGGGATTCGGCGGTCGCATCCTGGAACGCGGCGGCGTGCACCTACGCACCCGGCTTGAGGATATTGCGCGGCCGGTCCTTTTTCCTCTTGACGACGACGGCGCCGAGCTGGCCGTCTATGGCCTGCCCTACCTTGAGCCGCGGCTGGTCGCAGGCGCGCTCGGAGCCGAGGCCCCAACACATACCAGCGTCACCAGGGCAGCCCTGGAGCGGGTCCAATCCGACCTGGCGCATCGCCGGATGGCAGGGACGGTGCGGTCCCTGGTCATGGCCCACACCTTCGCCAGCGGCGGTATCACCTCGGCCAGCGAACGCGATCTCAGCGT
Source organism: Arthrobacter flavus (assembly GCF_039526005.1). Classification (NCBI taxonomy): domain Bacteria; kingdom Bacillati; phylum Actinomycetota; class Actinomycetes; order Micrococcales; family Micrococcaceae; genus Arthrobacter; species Arthrobacter flavus. Next base: position 131,495 of record NZ_BAAAIJ010000051.1, read on the forward strand.
GGGAGGGGTTGGTGCCGTGCCCCTCGATCTCTTTGAGTCCTTCGACTACGCAGCCCTGGGACACCTTCATGGCCAGCAGCAATTGGCACCCAACGTGCGGTACTCCGGTTCGCCCCTGCCCTATTCGTTCTCGGAAGCCAACCAGGCCAAGGGTGCCTGGTTGCTGGACATCAGCGCCGACGGGCTGGGCGAGGTCAGCGCAATCAACTGGCCCGGGCACCGCGAGCTGGCGGTATTGACTGGGGAACTCGAGGACCTGCTGGTGGACCCGCGCCACGACTGGGCCGAGCACGCCTATTGCCACATCACCCTCACCGATGCTGACCGACCCGCCCAGGCTATGGAGCGGTTGCGGAGCCGCTTCCCCACCACCCTGGTATTGAATTTCGAACCGGCAGGGGACCGGCAGCGTGCAGCGCAGACCTACAGCCAGCGCATCGCCACGGCCACTGATGATGTGGAGGTGTGCTGTGGCTTCTTTGACCACGTCCGCTCCCGTGCAGCGAACGAGGGCGAACGCACTGTCATCACCACCGCGCTTGAGGCAGTCCGCTCGGCACAGGTCGAACGGTGAGGATCCATCGCCTTGAGCTTCAGGCATTCGGCCCCTTCGCTGCACGCCAGCAGGTTGACTTCGACAGATTGGGCGCCCACGGTCTGTTCCTCCTGAACGGTCCCACGGGTGCCGGAAAATCGAGCGTACTCGACGCGATTTGCTATGCCCTCTATGGTTCGGTGCCCGGCGCCCGACAGGGGGCGAAGCGGCTCCGCAGCGACCACGCACCGGAGTCGTTGGCCCCTGAGGTGACCTGCGAGTTCAGTGTGGGCGGACGCCGGTTGGAAGTGATCCGCAACCCGCAATGGAATCGCCCGGCCAAGCGGGGCAAGGGGACCACCTCCGAGCCTGCCCGCACCCTGCTGAGGGAACAGATCGACGGCGCATGGGTCCAGAAATCCGCACGAAACGATGAAGCTGGCGCCGAGATCCAGGCCCTGCTCGGCATGGATCGCGAGCAGTTCACCCGGGTCGTGATGCTGCCACAGGGCGAGTTCGCCGCATTCCTTCGCTCCGATGCAAAACCCCGCCGGGAACTGCTGCAGCGGCTCTTCTCCACCGACCGTTTCGAACAGGTGGAGCAGGTCCTCGCTGAACGAGCCAGGGCACTCGGCGGCCGGGTCGCCGACGCCGAAGCCGGGTTGACCCACATCTTCCGTCGGGCCCTGGACGAGGTGGAGCGTCATGGTCTCCCGGAGGGAGACTCGGACCCGGCCGCCAATTCCGAGCCAGGATCCGACGCTGCCCCGGAAACCCAGGAAGCCGGGCCGGAGACCATCAGCGGTTTGCAGCTGCGTCTCGCCGGTGCACTGGAGGCTGCAACACAGACCTCGGCCAGGGACTCGCTTGAACTCGCTGCACTTCGGCAGGCCCGCCAGGAGACGTCGGCCCTCCATGGGCGCCAGGGTGCACTGGCGAAGTTCAGGGCGGCCCAGGCGGCGCATCTCGCCCAGCGTGAGGATGCTGCAGCGTTCCAGGCTGCAGTTGAACGTGACCGGATGGCCCGCATCCTTGAGGGTGGCCTTCGCGCTCTGGATCAGGCAACGCGGACGCTCAGCGACGCCACCGCAGGGGCGGAGGCCGCAACGCTCCGGATCGCCGAATCCGAGGTGGCCGGATCCCTGGTGTCCGGCCTCAATCCAGACGCTGTCATTACCGAAATCAACGCTGCTGCCGACGACGCTGCCGACAACGCGGCCGACGTCGACGGCGCCGGGGGCAGCCTGGACGCAACGATCGGCGTGCTCGATGCTGCCTGCACCAGCACCACCGCAGATCTCGGTGCACTGCGCTCGGCGCTCCCGGAGGAACAGCGTCTGCAGTCACTGGAGCACCGGCTCGCCGAAGCGGCGGCCGAGCAGGAACGGATGGAGGCAGCCCTGGCGGACTGTTCGGGCGCCCAGACGGCGGTCCGTGCTGGGGCCGCCGAAGCCCGCGCCGAGCGTAGTGAGCTTGAACGGCAGGTCAATCAGGAATCAACCCTGGGGGAGCGGGTGGCGGAGGGCAAGCGGCTCCTGACCACGATCGCGGCTCTCGAGACCGCGCGTGAGAGGGTCCTGAGCGAGGAGGAGAAGTACACGGCCGCCGAACGACACTTCCTTGAACTCAAGGGTCTCTGGCTGGATACCCTCCGGCAACGCCTGGAGCAGGCTGCCGCCGAGTTGGCTGACCGCCTCACCGAGGACAGTGAATGCCCGGTCTGTGGCAGCCGGTCGCATCCCCGGCCGGCCTCGGCCGAGCTGGACACCCTGGTCACCCACGACCAGGAGGAGGCTGCACACCGGACGCAGGACGCCGCTGAGCAGGAGTTGGACCGGATCCGACGAGTGCGGGACGAGGCAGTCCTGGACGCCGCCAGATTGGAGGCGCAGGGTGGTGACCGGGATGTCACAGTTGTCCGGGTGGACCTGGCGCGGGACACTGACCTCTTGGCGGCAGCAGTCGCAGCGCGAGAGGCGCTGGAGCGCGTCACGGTCCGGTTGGCCGAGTTGACCGAACGGGAAGAAAACCTCACTGCCACCTACCACGAGTTAGCGACGTCCCTCGCTGAACTGGGGTCACTGATGACAGGGCTGCAGGAACAGCGAGGGGAAGTGGCAGAGCGGCTGGTCACGCTCCGCGACGGGTATGACACCCTGGCCGAACGGATTGCCCAGCTGTCAGCGGGGCACGCAGCTGTCATCGCCTGCCGGGACGCCCTACACAGCCTGATCCGCGCCCGCGACGGCCACACCCAGGCGTTCGGCTCGCTCGTCGAGGAACTGGCGAACTCGTCATTCGAGGACCCGGATGAGGTGCGTGCAGCCCTACTACCGTCGGCTGAGTTGCGCCGCGCCGAGGAATTTCTCGGTGGCTATCAGCGCACCACGCACCGGCTCGAAGCTGATCAGGACCTGCCGGAGCTTGCCGGGGCGCTCCAGGACGAGGCGACCGGTCTGCCAGCAGTGACCAGGGATGTGCTTGACGCAGCCGCGGCTGCCGAGGATGAGTCGGCTGCACGGGCGGCGAAAAGCGAGCTCAGGCGTCGGATGATCGAGGAGTCAGCGGCACAGCTGGAACGCTACGCGGCCGACGTCGGCCGCCAGGAGCAGCTGGTGCTGCCGCTGCGGAGCGAGTATGAACTCGTGAAATCGTTGGCCGACACCGCGGCCGGGGGCGGAGACAACTCGTACAAGATGAGTCTTGGCACCTATGTGCTGGCTGCCCGCCTGGAGCAGGTAGCGGAGGCAGCGACCGAACGGCTGCTGGCCATGTCAGATGGCCGCTATGCCCTCGTGCACAGCGACGCGCTGTCGGGCAACAAAAAGTCCGGCCTGGGACTGAACGTCATTGACGGCTGGACCGGAAACACCAGAGACACGGCAACCCTCTCGGGGGGCGAATCCTTCATGGCAGCCCTGGCGCTCGCCCTCGGCCTGGCCGACGTCGTGCAGGCCGAGTCAGGGGGGATCGAGATCGAGACACTCTTCGTTGATGAGGGCTTCGGCAGTCTCGATGACCAATCCCTGGAACAGGTCATGGACGCTCTGGAAGGCCTGCGGGACGGCGGCCGCATGGTGGGGCTGGTCAGCCACGTTGCCGAACTCAAGCAGCGCATCACTGCCCAGCTCCAGGTGGTCAAGGAACGAAACGGATCAACCCTGCGCATTATTGATCAACTACCTGTTGATCAACTACCTGGCGAGGACCAGCCCGCCGGCCCGCGTCAGACGGATGGGCTGCAGACGGTGTAAATTGGGGATTGTCACCGGGTTGGGCGCATCGGGAGGGGGGACGATGCGCAATCAGCTGTATCCGGAAAGACCCACACCATGACACTCCCCGCAGTACCCGCTAGCCGGTTGGGACGCTACGGCCGGCTCCCGGCCCTCGCTGGCCCCTCCTTCCTCACCATCGGCTTCTTCGCCCGGCTACCCCTGGCCATGTTGACCGTCGGGGCCCTGACCCTGGTCACCGCGGTCAGTGGCTCAGTAGCAACCGGAGGGTTCGCCGCCGGTGCAGTCGGCGTCGGCTCGGCGCTGGGCGCACCTCTTCTCGGGTACCTTGCCGACCGCACCGGGCAACGGCCCGTGCTGCTGATCTCGGCCATCCTGAACACTATTGCCATTGCCCTGGTGGTCACCGCCAGTTATACGGTGCCTGACTTCACGGCGACCTCCACCGCACTGATTCTCGGGGCGGCTTTCGGCATGGGACTGACCTGCCCGCAGATCGGGCCACTGGCCCGGGTGCGGTGGATCGCCCTGACTCGCGGAACCCAACGGGGCGATCTGGACACGGCGCTGTCGTATGAGAGCACCGCCGATGAACTGACCTTCGTCCTCGGGCCAGCACTTGTGGGCCTGTTGGCGAGTGTGATTGCTCCCTGGCTGCCGCTGACCCTCGCCGCCGTCCTGACCGTGATCATGGTGAGCGCGTTCGCGGTTCACCCCACGGTCCAGGCCGTGGTGCCGCTCAGTCGTCGTCCTCACCCTGCCCGGGAGGGGGAGCCCATCGTCCACCGGCGGGAGCCCGGCAGCCGACGGTTCTGGTTGTTGGTTCCGCTCCCGGTGCTCGGCATGGTTGCAATGGGTACCTTCTTCGGCTCAACGCAGACCGCCCTGATCGCGTTCGCCGGCGAGTTCGGGGCTGCGACGTCAGCGGGGCTGCTGTACGCCGTAATGGGTCTGAGCTCAGCGGCCGCGGCGCTGTCGGTGGCCTACTGGCCAGCCAGATTATCGGCGTCGTTTCGCTGGATCATCTCAGCGGGCGGCATGAGCCTGCTCAGCCTGTTCCTCTTCATTCCGCAGGAGGTCCCGCTGATGCTGCTGGTGCTGTTCGTGCTGGGCATTCCGGTGGGACCCACGATGGTCACCATTTTCAGCATCGGCTCCCTGGTGGCCCCGAAGGAGCTGATGGGAACGGTCATGACCCTGCTGGCCAGCGGAATCGTCGCTGGGACGGCGATCGGGGCCGCGGTGGCGGGGACCCTGGCGGAAGCGAACGGCTTCAGTGCCGCTTTCGTGGTGCCGGTAGCCGCCGCCGGTGCGCTGCTGGTGCTGGGATTCGTTTCGCTAGCGGTGCCGCGTCAGCACCAATCCGACTAGCCCGCACCCAACACTCCTCATCGAGTCAACAGATATGACGGGTTTTCGGGCGCGAACCTGTTATATCTGTTGACTCGATCCGGGGTGGGGGCGGCCCTAGCGCAACTGTTGTTCGATGGTCCGCGCGCAGTCCGCGAGATGAGCACCAAGCTCCGCCGGAGTGTGCTGGCTTCGGATGTAGACCACTGCCACTGCTGCCGGTAGCTGGCCGGGGATGCGGACCGGTACTGCCACCGAGGAAACGCCCTCGATCACCTCATCGTGGCTCACTGCGAAGCCGGTGCGCTGCGCGGTGCGGGCAGCCTCCCGGTACTGCTGGCCAGGAGCGAAACGTTCCCAGTCCTGTTCGGTCAGTGCCGACTGGATGGCAATTCCCGGCGCTCCGGCGCTCACCGAGTGGCGGGTGCCAGGGCGCTGGGCAACGGTGGCACCGGTGTGCCGGGGCTCCACCGTGACCAGCGTGACGCAGTCCTGTTGGTTCAGGACGGCAACGAAGGCGGTCATGCCGAGCGTGTTGGCCAGCTGGGTCAGTTCCGGCAGTGCCGCTGACTGCAGATCGCCCGCGACGCCGCGAGCCAGCGCCGCGAGGCCGGGGCCAGCCTGGACTCGACCCGCAGCATCTCTGACCACCAGCGAATGGTCTTCAAGGGTTCGAAGGATGCGGTAGGCGATGGAGCGGTGCACACCGAGTTGCGTGGAGAGCTCAGCGATCGACAAGGGGGTGCGCGCTTCGGCCAGGATCTCCAGGGCACGGATGCCCCGTGAAAGGGTCTGGGAATGTGAGGACGGTGCCACCCTGGGGCTAGCCTGCACGCTGTCCATCGGGTCCTCTCGGGTGGGCGGCTGTTGTCTTCATCACTTCCGACAATATTTCACTATCAGAATGAATTGTTCAACTATAGAACAGCTAGGCTGTCATTAACGCTAGTACGGCACGTCAAGGGAGTTTGACCATGACCGGTTCACCGCATCACGGGGGTGCAGCCAGCGGCGGCACACCCGCACGCCGGCGCTCCCTGAACGTACCGCGGTCCCACCATTTCAGGGGAAGCCTGGGCCGGTTCGCTACCGGCGTTGCGATTGTCACCTTCGACGGAACCACCAAGCGCCACGGGATCACCGTCAATTCGTTTACCTCGGTGTCCATGGATCCGCCGCTGGTGCTGGTGAGCATCGCTCGCAGCACCACAGCCCACGACGAGTTGGCTGGCAGGCCGTTCACCGTCAATATCCTTGGTGCCGAACAGCGCCAACTGGCCATGCACTTCGCTGGTCGACCTGTTGACGAGCCGCTGTGGGTCGAGGGGGTAAGCGCGCCACGTCTGGGAAACGTTCTGGCCTACTTCGAGTGCACCCCGTGGGCGGCGTACGACGGCGGCGACCACACCCTGTACCTCGGCGAGGTCCAGGATTTCAACTACCGCAAGGGTGATGCACTGGCGTACGCCAACAGTAGCTTCACCACCATCCCGGAAGATCAACTGGGGATGGAAGACCTGCTCTGACCGGGCCCACCACCACCCTGGCACCTGAACCGCACAACTTCCTCAAGGACTGAAGAACAATGGGCATCCGATCCGGCACGCAGTACCTGGAAAAACTCAATTCCATGCGACCGCACGTGGTCATCGACGGTCAGGTGGTCAGCGAGAACATCGCCGATCATCCGGCATTCAGGAATGTGGCGCGCTCCTACGCCCGGCTATTCGATCTGCAGCACGATCCCGAGTATGCGGATCGGCTGACGTACCCGTCGCCGTCGAGCGGTGACCGGGTCAACGCCTCCTTCCTCGTGCCGCGCACTGTCGCGGACCTTGAGCGTCGTCGTGCGGCGACGACCTGTTGGGCCGAGTACTCGCAGGGCTTTTTGGGCCGCACCGGGGATTACATGAATGGGTGCCTGACCGCGCTGAGCGCTGCCGAACAGTGGTTTGCCCAGGCGGATCCCCTGTTCGGAGAGAACATTCGCCGGTATTACGAGTTTTGCCGGGAGAATGATCTCCTCACCACCCACACGCTGATTCCTCCGCAGGTCAATCGGTCGGTGTCGGGATCGGATCAGCTGGGCGGTCAGCTGTCGGCCCGCATCACCGAGGAGCGCGACGACGGAATCATCATCAACGGTGCCCGCATGCTGGCCACCAACGCCCCCATCGCCGATGAACTGCTCGTCTTTCCGTCCACCCTGTTGCGCGGAACCCCCGAGGATGCGCCGTATTCCTTCGCGTTCGCGCTCCCCAACGATACCGAGGGCCTGAGGTACCTGTGCCGCACCTCCCTCCACAATGGGGGGTCGATCCACGACGAGCCGCTGGCCTCGCGGTTCGAGGAAATGGATGCCGTCGTCGTCTTCGATAACGTGTTTGTGCCGAACGAGCGCATCTTCATGCTCGGGCACCCCGAGCTCTGCAACGGCTTCTACTCCGAAACCGGCGCCGGGGCGCTGATGACCCACCAGGTGGTCACGCGGACCCTAGCCAAGAGCGAGTTCTTCCTCGGCCTGGCAGCGGAGTTATCGGAGGCCATCGGCATCGGCGGATTTCAGCATATCCAGGAGGATCTCGCCGAACTCATCCAGACGGTCGAAATCGGCAAAGCCCTGATGCGGGCGTCCGAAGTCGATGCCACACTGAACGACGACGGCGTCATGCTGCCGAGGTGGGCGACACTGAACGCGGCACGCAACTGGTATCCGAAGGTGGCCCAACGCTTTCCCCAGATTATCCGCAAACTGTCAGCCAGTGGCCTGATGGCGCTCCCGGGGGAGGCCGATCTGGCCAGTGCGGCGCTGCCGGATATCGAACGGTATCTCCAGACCAAAACGCTCACCGGGCCTGAACGGGTGCAGCTATTCAAACTGGCACACGACGCGTCAATTTCCGGTTTCTCGGGGCGGCAGGCTCTCTACGAGTACTTTTTTTTCGGCGACCCGGTTCGGATGGCCGGGGCGCTGGTCAAAAGCTACGACACCACCCCCGTTCAGGCGCGGGTGCGCGAGTTCCTGGCTCGGACGGACTAGCAGCACCGACGCATTCCGGCGGGTCTTCCGGAAAGTCGGCGCAGGGGAGCCTTTATTTGGCTTTCCCGGGGTAGTATGATCAGCGTCACAAACCGAACGTTCTGTCAGTAATTAGTCCGTCCCATTCTGGAGTACACAATGACGTCTTCTTCAACCAGCGTTGGCCAGCCCAAACAACGCGTGACCCGCGAGGAACGCAAGGTTCTGGCGGGGACCCTGGTCGGAACCACCATCGAGTGGTACGACTTTTTCATTTTCGCCCAGCTGACCGCAACAGTGCTCGCCGGTCTCTTCCTGACACCCCTGTCTGATTCGAACCCGGGCCTCGCCCAGATCCTGTCCTTCGCCCTGATCGGCATCAGCTTCCTCTTCCGCCCGCTTGGCGCGATCGTCGCCGGTCACCTCGGTGACCGGATTGGCCGCAAGGCCGTGCTGGTGATGACGCTGCTGCTGATGGGTGGGGCGACCGCTCTGATCGGGCTCCTGCCGACCTACGCGCAGATCGGCATCTGGGCGCCCATCCTCCTGATCCTGTTCCGCATCATCCAGGGCTTCTCCGCCGGCGGTGAATGGGGCGGTGCAGCCCTCATGGCCGTGGAGCACGCACCGGTCCACCGGCGCGGACTCTTCGGGGCCTACCCGCAGATCGGTGTCCCCATCGGGATGATCCTCGCGACCAGCCTCCTGTTGTTGCTGCGGACGGTGCTGACCGAAGATGAGTTCCTGGCCTGGGGCTGGCGGATTCCGTTCCTGCTGTCAGTGCTCCTGATCGTGGTGGGATACCTGATCCGCCGCTCGGTCGCCGAGAGCCCAGTGTTCAAGGAGATGGCTCAGCGCAAGGCCGAAAGCAAGGCGCCACTTCGGGAACTCTTCAGGAACCACACCAAGAACGTGCTGCTGTCTGCTGCCATCTTCATTGGTAACAACGCCGCCGGGTACCTCCTGATCGCCTTCTTTATCTCGTACGCCACCGGCCGTCTGGAACTTCCCATCCAGCAGGTGCTGCTGGCAACAGTGCTGGCCTCCTTCGGCTGGCTGATCTTCACCATGGTGGGCGGCTGGCTCTCCGACAAGATCGGCAGAGTCCGCACCTTCCAGATCGGCTATGCCTGGGTCTTCGTCTGGATGATTCCGATGTTCCTGATGATCGACACCGGCGACATCGTGCTCTACGGGGTGGCACTGTTCGTCCTGACCATCGGGTTGGGCCTGTCCTACGGCCCCATGTCGGCCATGTATGCGGAGATGTTCCCCGCCCAGGTGCGGTACTCGGGCATCTCGATCGGCTACGCCCTGGGTGCAATCCTCGGTGGAGCGTTCGCTGCCACAGTGGCGCAGGCGCTCCTTGAGGCGTACGAATGGTCCGGTTCCGTGGCGATCTACATCATGGTGCTGTGCGTCATCTCCTTCATCGGCGTCAGCCTGGTCAAGGAGACCAAGGGCGCACCACTGGGCGTGTCACACCACTAGCGGGTCACACTGCATCAAAGGGGCCGGAAACGGCGGGACGTTTCCCGCCGTTTCCGGCCCCTCCCGTTGTACAGCAGTGTTAACCTAAGTCCATGCCAGAGATGCCTGAGGTGCAGGGACTCGTCGACTTCCTTCGACGGAAGCTCATCCCCGAGGACGGTCCGCCCGCCGTCGTCGCCTCACTGGAGGTAGCGTCCTTCTCGGTGCTGAAGACTGCCAAGGTTCCGGTGCAGTCCCTGGCCGGGTTGCAGGTTGAATCAGTTGACCGGCGCGGCAAGTTTCTGGTGCTTCAGATCGGCGGGCTCTTTTTGGTGATGCATCTGGCCCGTGCCGGATGGCTTCGCTGGTCCGACAGTCTCAGCACGGCACGTCTGAAGCCGGGCAAGGGGCTCATCGCGCTGCGGGTCCGGTTCGCGGACCCCGGCACCGAACCCGGACCCGGGCGTGAGCCGGGGTTCGACCTGACCGAGGCCGGGACCCGCAAGTCCCTGGCCGCCTACGTGGTTGAGAGCCCTGACGAGGTTCCGGGAATTGCCCGGCTGGGACCGGACGCGCTGGAGTTGGATCTGGAGACGTTCACCGGGCTGGTGCACGTCCACGGTGGCCAGATCAAAGGGCTGCTGCGGGATCAGTCAAAGATCGCGGGGATTGGCAGCGCCTACAGCGATGAAATCCTGCACGCCGCACGGCTCTCGCCGTTTGCCCTGGCCAACAAGCTCGACGACGACGCCGTCGCCACCCTTCATGCCACCATGCACCACCTGCTCAGGACAGCGATTGACGCGGCGTCCGGGCGGCCCGCCAAGGACCTCAAGGACACCAAACGGCAGGCACTGCGCGTCCACGCCCGCACGGGCGAGGCCTGCCCGGTCTGCGGTGACACGGTGCGCGAAGTCTCCTTCGCCGACTCCTCGCTCCAGTACTGTCCCACCTGCCAGACCGGGGGGAAACCCCTGGCCGACCGGCGTACCTCGAAGTTCCTGAAGTAGCCGGCGGGCCTGCCCGGCGCCGTGCGCCTAGTGTTCTGACCGGCTGGGCCTGAACCGTCGGTAACTATAGACGATCAGGCCGAGCGCGACGATGCCTGAGCCGATCATGGTGCCACCGGTGACCCAGCCGCCGGGGAGCCACCACCGTTCTTCCAGCGGCCACCATCCGGGGACATCGGGTTGCAATCCCCAGATCACTCCCGTGGTCATGAGCGTCAGCGCGCCCAGCACGCTGAGCACAATGCGGGGCCAGGTCAGCATGCCCAACTCGGCCGCCTGCATGGCCCGTGCCATCACCGGGTGCAACAGCCGTTCCGCCCAGGGATAACGGAAGGACAGCACCGCCAGCCCGGAGGCGAGCAGCAGCAGCCCCGGGCCGGGGAGGACCAACCCGGCAATACCGAGCACCACGAGTGTCCACCCGCCCACTTCAATGGCGACTCGCCGTATCCAGGGGTGCACGCGGTCCGCCTTCATCATTTGATCAGCTTGCCATATTCGGGCGGGAATCTGCGTCCAGGCCTGAAGCCTGGGTCATCGGATGAGTCAGCGCCGCCAGGACCTCGTTAGGATGACAGGACGAGTTGAACAGCAACCAGAAGGAACGCCATGACTGAGCAGCCTGATCACGAAAACGCGAACGCCGACGAAAAGTCGAAAGGCCCCGACGGCACTATTCCTGAGTCCGAGGACGGGGTAGGGGCAGGAGTTACTGAAGAGGCCACCAGTTTTGAGCCCGAGGAACCCTCGGACGAGGCCAACTAGGTCACTGGGACCACTGGTCCAGGTACTGAGCGCCCCGGAGCGGGCCGCGCCGCGCGGCACGCTGCGCGGCGCCAGTACCTGGGTCGTCCGGGTCGCCCGCGGGCAGGGGAGCGGGAGAGCTAGCCCAGGGTGGGGGCCTGGGTCGGAGGCGCTGGAATGTAGACGTTGCCAGTGGTGATCCCGCCGGTGATCGCCCCCGGCGATTCGCTGGAAGACTCATCCGTCGGTGCAGCCCCGGCGGGCCTCGCCACCAGCAGGTCGTCGTCGGCCGCGGCGTACTCACGCAAGGCCAGGGCGACCTCGTGGGCATCCGGGCGCTGCTGGGGGCTGCGCGCCGTCATGCTGGTCAGGAGTGGGGCCCAGAAGGGTCCGAGGTCGTCGGGAACCTCGGGGTCCCGCAGGAGCCGGGCGACGGCGGCCTCAACGACAGCGCCGGGAAAGGCCTTCTTGCCGGTCAGGCATTCAAGTAGTACCAGGCCGAGAGAATAGATGTCGGACTGGTAGTCGACAGCCGTGCCGTGCGCCTGCTCGGGGCTGAGATAGTTGGCGGTGCCGATGGTCGCCCCGGTGGCGGTAGCCATCGAGGCGTCGACCATCCGCGCAATGCCGAAGTCGGTCAACTTCGAATACAGTCGGGTGTCCTGCTCGCCGGAACGATACAGCAGGATGTTGGCAGGCTTGACGTCCCGATGGATGACCCCCTGAGAGTGGACGTAGGCCAGCGCGTCGGCCAGGTCCGCACCGAGCTGGGCCACCTGGAGAGGTTCGAGACGTTCGGCCTTCAGCAGCTTCCTCAGGTCACGCCCATCGACCAGCTCCATGACGAGGAAGCTGGTGGTCCGGCCTGACTCATCCTGCTGCAGCCCCGCATCGTGGAGGGTGACCAGACCCGGATGATTCAGTGTGGCGAGCAGTAGTGTTTCGGTGTGCTGGCGGCGGTAGTCGTCGTCGTCGGAGGTGCTGGGATTGAACACCTTGACTGCGACGTCGCGGCCCAGGTTCTGATCTACCGCACGGTACACCGCCGCCGCGCCCCCGGTGCCGAGGAGCTCAGCGGTCTGATACCGCTGCGCTAGCAGTTGGTTCACGGGGGTCCTCACCGTACGAGAGATTGACAGAGATCAGCACTTGTTACTAAGCCCGCTGACTATGCCACGCTATCGTACTTTGGCGCGAGTAGTGACGCGCCGCACTGATCCGGCGATCAGCGCTGGGTGCTAACCGTTGAGGAAGTCGATCGCAGCTGTTTTGAAGGCCCTGGAGGTCACCGCATTGGTGTGCGTCCGGCCGGGGAGCCATACAGTTTCCGCGCGCGGACTCAACGCGGCCAGCTCGGGCATGGTGGTGGCCCGGTCGTCCTTGTCGCCGGCGACGAGCAGCAACGGCATGTGTGGCACGGCCTCGGCAGCGTTGAACGGCTCACCTTTGATCGCCTCCACCATGGTCAGGAGCGCGAACACGTCGTGCGATGGCACCAACCGTGCCATCCGTAACAGGCCGGCAGTCGAGGCGTCGTCGATCGGGGTCCCGTCGGTCAGGTGCTGCTGGGCGGCAGCGAGGTCAAAATCAGCCAGGGGGTCAGTGACGCCCGGCCCTCCGAGGACCATCCGGTGCACCAGTTCAGGCTGGGTGGCGCCAAACTCCCAGGCAAGTCTTGATCCCAGCGAGTAGCCGATGATGTCCACGCCGCTCGCGGGCTTGGCCTCGTCGAGGGGAGTCACCTGGTAGTCCAGTAGGAGCTGCAACAGGTCGGCGCGGATCCGGCTCGGTGCATACGCATCACGTTCCTCGGGGGAGGCGCTGTTCCCGTGGCCGGGCAGGTCTACGGTGATCACCCGACGACCGGCGTCGGTCAACGCCCTGACCCACCCCGAATCATGCCAGTTCAACTTCGACGACGACGCAAATCCGTGCAGCAACAGCACGGGGCGTGTGCCGGACTCCTGCGCAGGGCGGTGCTCCTCAACGAACAGGTGCGGGTCAATGCCCTCCACGAGGTGGTCCCGGTGGCGTCCCATATCGATCTCCCTCAGATTAGGCGTGTCAGTCGTCGTCGGATCCGAGGCTCAGACGCACCCGCCGTTTAGGGGCGCGTTCCTCGGGCACGGTCCCCACAATGCCGGCCGTGTTGTCGGGGACCTCAAACACAATCAGGGGGTCCCCCACTTTCACCACCTCTCCGGGCTCACCATGAACTCTAACCACTGTTCCCGCCTGCGGTGAGGGTAACTCCACGGCAGACTTGGTGGTTTCCACCTCAACCAGCGGCTGATTGCGTTCGACAGTGTCACCCACGGCGACCAACCATTCCAGGACTGTCGCCTCGATCAGGCCCTCACCCAGGTCGGGTAGCGGAAAGGACAGTTCAGCCACGGCGATGCTCCAATACTCGTTGAATGCCGAACAGGATCCGGTCGATGTTCGGGACGTACTCGTCTTCCAGATCGCCGGAAGGATACGGGACATCAAACCCTGTCACTCGTTCCACCGGTGCCTTCAGAACATTGAAGCACTGCTCGGTCACCAATGCCGCTATTTCGGCGCCCAGTCCGCTGGTGCGCGGCGCTTCGTGGACGACGACGGCGCGCTTCGTCTTCAGCACTGACGCTGCGAGGCCTGCAGCATCGATCGGCTTCAGCCAGCGCAGATCGAGGACTTCAACGTCGATCCCGTCCTCGGCCGCGAGCTCGGCGACCTGAAGGCAGCGTGAGACCATCGCGCCCCAGGCGATCAGGGTGACGTGCCGACCGCTGCGGGCGACGCGGGAGCCCTCAAGTGTGCCGCCGTCGGCCGTGTTGACCTGTCCCTTTTGCCAGTAGCGGGCCTTGGGTTCCATGAAGATCACCGGGTCGGGGCGCTGCGCGGCATGCTTGAGCAGGTGGTAGGCCTGATGGGGGTCCGACGGCGAGACCACCTTCAGCCCAGGCACGTGGGCGAAGAGGCTCTCAAGGCTTTCGCCGTGGTGCTCGGGCGCACGGATCCCGCCGAAAGAAGGAACCCTTAGGGTAATCGGCATGGGGAGAGTGCCCCGGCTCCGGTAATTCATCCGTCCGATCTGGCATACGATCTGGTTCACGGCGGGGTAGGCGAACCCGTCGAATTGCACCTCGGGGATGGGATGGAAACCTGCCATCGCCAGTCCGACCGACATGCCGAGGATTCCCGATTCGGCCAGGGGGGTATCGAATACCCGGTCCGCACCGAACCGCTGTTGCAGCCCGTCGGTAATTCGGAACACGCCGCCGAGCTGGCCCACGTCTTCCCCGAAGATGAGGGTCTTGGGATTCTCGTCCAGCGATTCTGCCAGCGCCCGATTCAGCGCCTGCTGCATGGAGAGGTGGTCGAGGTGCGACTCGGGATCGACTGTGACCGGAGCCGTGATCTCCGCTGTCTGCTCAGACATGCTCTGATTCCTCTCTCCATGTTTTCTCCTGCTGCTGCAGGGCGGGCGTGCTTTCCTGGAAGACATAAGTGAACATGTCGGATCCTGGTCGCGGCTCGAGGGCTTCCAGACCCTCCCGGACCCGCTCGGTTTCGGCCTCGGCGTCGGCGAGGACGGAGGCGAAGTAGTCGCTCTCCATTCCGTAGGCGGTCCGCAACAGGTCCGCGCAGCGCTGTACCGGATCGAGGCTGCGGGCTGCCTGCTCGTCGGCGAGGGAGCGGTAACGGCCCGGGTCATCGCTCGTGGAGTGTGGGCCCAGGCGATACGTGGTGGCTTCGATCAGCATGGGGCCGTTCCCGGCGCGGCAATGCTCCACCGCCTGGCGGGTCGCTGCCAGGACGGCGACGACGTCATTGCCGTCCACGGCGAGGGAGGGCATCCCATAACCGGCGGCGCGGGCTGCCACGGTGCCCCCGGCAACCTGTGCGGCCGTGGGGACGGAGATTGCCCAACCGTTGTTCTGCACGAAGAACACCACGGGAGCCTTCATGACCGCAGCGAAGTTCATGGCCTCATGGACATCGCCCTGGGAGCTGGCTCCGTCGCCGAAGTAGGTCAGCGCCACGCCGCTGCCGGTGCCGGGCTGACGCTCGTGCCGGGCGAGGGTCTGGCCGTGGGCCCATCCGACAGCGTGAAGAACCGATCCGGCGACTACCGCCTGGATGGGTGCGAGATGTGTGGCGGCCGGGTCATAGAGCCCGCCATGCCAGGTGGCTTTGTGGGTGGCCATGTACTGCACCATGTCGATGTTCATGGCCCGAGCCACTCCCATCTCCCGGTAGGTGGGGAAAACGAAGTCCAGCGCAGTGTCGACGGCGAAGCCGCTGCCTACCTGTGCCGCCTCCTGCCCCAGCAGGGGTGCGTAGCCGGGAATGATGCCTTGCCGCTGCCAGCGGACGGCCGCAATATCCAGTTGACGCACTGTCACCAGAAGCCGGTAGAGCCTCTTCAGTTCCTCCTCGGGAGGGGTGGGCGTGGAGTTCATTGCCATCCTTATGATCGAAGTCACTCTGCCCGAGCGACGCTACGTCCAAAACGCAGTCTCTGCAATCTGTTTGGTCGGAGGTGCGCAGTATGTCTCGAAATGCCGAGTCATTCGGGCTATTGCTAGACAAAGTGTTCGGTAAGCTGGGAAAAAGACGACACAAAAAAAGCGACAGGAGCACGTGCGCCGTCGAACCCACCCCTGCCGCTTGGTCGAATAGACCAACGTCTGTGACAGTAGTCACTATTTCGTTAAGACACAACACCGGCACGTCTTCCGGGCACACGAAAGGTCCTTCATGGTGGTTGATCCGCTCGATTCACGAATTGCTGAGCTCTTCACCGATGATCCGCGGATGAGCGTGCTCGAAGCGTCGAGGCGTCTTTCCGTTGCCCGAGCCACCATCCAGGCGAGACTCGACCGCATGCAGCGCGACGGGGTAATCGCCGGCTGGGGACCAAGGATTGAACCACGCAGCCTGGGCTACCCGGTGGTGGCTTACTGTTCGCTGACTATCCACCAAGATTCCGGGCACGACGCCGTCGCCGCCGCGCTGGCGGAGATTCCGGAAATCCAGGAGGTGCACACCGTCTCGGGGGAGAGCGATCTGCTCGCCAAGGTGGCGGCCCGGTCCAACCCGGACCTGCAGCGGGTGATTGACGCCATCATCGCCACCCGGACGGTGGTGCGTTCGTCGACCGTCATCGTGCTGAACACCCACTTCGAGGGTCGGACTCTGCCACTGATGCGTGCCGCCGCCGAGCACGCCCCCACCGGGCCCCGTACCTAAGCCACCCCGGGAGGGGGTGGGTTGGAGAACCGCGGAGTACCCGCTAGAATCAGTTAAAGTCAATCTGACATTAACTGATCAAGTGAAGCACAGGGCGAGGGGATCCGATGTACGCAGACGCAGCAAACGTCTCCGAGCGGCAGCTGCAGCCTCCTGCGCTGGCTATCTCAACGGTGATCTTCGCGCTCCGGCCGAGTGCGACGTCGGGTCGGCCCACCCTGTGGTTGCCGCTGGTCCGGCGGATCAGGCAGCCGCATCTGGGCAAGTGGGCCTTGCCGGGTGGCCCGCTCGCCCAGGTGGAGTCGCTCCAGGACGCCGCGTCGCGCAACCTGCGGGAGACGACCGGTTTGGTCCCCAACTATCTGGAGCAGCTTTACGCCTTTGGCGGCTTGGACCGGGCCGCCACTCAACGCCTGGTCTCGATCGTCTACTGGGCGTTGGTGCAACCCGATGAGGCCGCCCTGACCCGGGAATCCGAGAATGTGAAATGGTTTCGCGCCGACAGGCTCGAGGCTCTCGCCTTCGACCACAATTCCATCGTGGACTACGCCCTCTGGCGGCTGCGCAGCAAGGTGGAATACGGCTCGATCGCCTACCACTTCCTCGGCGAGACCTTTACCCTGGCGCAGGTCAGGGAAGTCTATGAGGCGGTCCTTGACCGGCACCTGGATCCCGCCAATTTCCGCCGCCAGCTTCGGGCCACGCCCGACATCACCCCGACCGACGACTACCTCCAGGGCGTGCGTCACCGGCCACCCCGGCTCTACCGCTATACGGGGGCCGCGGGCACTCTCGGCGCCCAGGCTCAACCGGCCCAGGCTCAACCAGCCCAGGCCGCCAGCACCTCCGTCTCCACCAGCGCCTCCACCGACTAAGATCCAGGAGTTTCCCATGACTAGTGTCACCACTGCGATCCAGCTTGTGACCCGCGAGCAGGCCCAGAACCAGCGGGTCACCACGTGCTCGTCGGCCCTCGCCGAAGACCCCTGGGTGATTGACCGGGAGGTCCAGCCCACCTACGGCCCCGGCGCCTCGATGGCCGACCCGGCGCCGCTGTCCTCGCCGCGGCAGGGGGAGCTGCCCGAGGAGTACCGGCTCGCCACCGACGAGGAGCTCGATCTCCGCATCCTCGCGGCCAAGGCGACGCTCGGCGACCGGGCAGTCATCCTGGGTCACTTCTATCAGCGCGACGAGGTGGTCCAATACGCCGACTTCATCGGTGACTCCTATCAGCTCGCCCGCGCCGCGACCGAAAAGACGCGGGCGGAAGCGATCATCTTCTGCGGCGTCCACTTCATGGCCGAAACCGCCGATATGCTCTCCCGGCCAGAGCAGGCAGTGATCCTCCCCAACCTCGCGGCAGGCTGTTCAATGGCGGACATGGCCGACATCGATTCGGTGACCGACTGCTGGGAAGATCTTGCCGAGCTGTTCGGGACAGAACCCGACGACGACGGCCGCGTCCCCGTTATCCCCGTCACCTACATGAACTCCTCGGCCGCGCTGAAGGGTTTCTGCGGTCGCAACGGCGGAATCGTCTGCACGTCCTCTAACGCCGCGGCCGTCCTTGAATGGGCCTTTCAACGGGGCCAGCGGGTGCTGTTCTTCCCCGACCAGCACCTCGGCCGGAACACGGCCAAGGCGATGGGTGTATCGGTGGAGCAGATGCCACTGTGGAATCCGCGGAAGCCGCTGGGAGGCAACGAGGAGGCCACGCTGCAGGACTCCCGGGTCATCCTGTGGCACGGTTTCTGCTCGGTGCACAAGCGCTTCTCCGTGGACCAGATTGACAAGGCCCGGGCGGATTTCCCCGGTGTCCGGGTCATCGTCCACCCGGAATGCCCGATGGAGGTAGTTGATGCCGCGGACGAGTCCGGCTCCACCGATTACATCCGCAAAGCGATCGAAGCCGCCGCGCCTGGCACGACCTTCGCCGTCGGCACCGAGATCAACATGGTCAACCGGCTTGCCAGCGAGCACCCCGAACACACCATTTTCTGCCTCGACCCGGTGATCTGCCCCTGCTCCACCATGTACCGCATCCACCCGGGATACCTGGCGTGGGTCCTCGAGGCGCTGGTGGCCGGCACAGTGCTGAACCGCATTACCGTGGCTGAATCGGTTGCGTCGCCATCCCGGGTTGCGCTGGAGCGCATGCTCGCCGTGCAGCCGCGACCGGTCCAGCCATGATCACCTCGCCGGCGCATGTGCTCGTTGCGGGCAGCGGCATCGCCGGCCTGTACTCGGCGCTGCGCCTCCGGCAGGCCCTCCCCGGCACCGCGATTACCCTGGTCACCAAGGGGGAACTGGCGGACAGCAACACCTGGCATGCCCAGGGCGGCATCGCGGCGGTCCTGCCGGGCGCCAGTGACCAGGTTTCCCGCCACGTGGCAGATACGCAGCTGGCAGGCAATGGACTGTGCGTACCCGAAGCGGTCGAGGTCCTCTGTGCTGCTGCTGCGGACCACATCGGGGTACTCCTGGCCCTGGGCACGCCCTTTGACCGCACGGCCAGCGGAGAACTGGCGCTGGGGCGGGAAGGGGCGCACTCGGCGTCGCGCATCCTGCATGCCGGCGGCGACGCGACCGGCGCCGCGGTTGCCCAGGCGCTGATTGCCGCGGTCCGGCAGGATCCCGGGATCGAGGTGCTGGAACACGCGTTCCTCGCCGACCTGCGCACCGACGAGGCTGCAGCGCCCACGGTCACCGGTGCGCTGATCCTGCGTGCCGGGGTCCTGACCGCCGTCGACGCCGATGCGGTCATCCTTGCGACGGGTGGGGCCGGGCAGCTGTTCACTCACAATACGAACCCTCTGGTCGCCACCGGGGATGGGTTGGCTGCCGCCTGGCGGGCAGGCGCCGTCGTCAAGGATCTCGAGTTCTTCCAGTTTCACCCCACGGCCCTCGATGTCCCCGGCAACCTGTTGATTTCGGAGGCGGTCCGCGGGGAAGGTGCGATCCTGCTCGATGGGTCCGGGGCACGGTTCATGGCCGCGTACCACCCGGCAGCGGACCTGGCCCCCCGGGATGTCGTCTCCCGGAGCATCGCCCTGCACCTCCGGGAGCGGGGCGAGGACCGGGTGTACCTCGACGCCACCGGGCTGGGCGGCGCTGACTTCCTTGCCACCCGGTTCCCCTCCCTGCACCGGCAAACCGCTGCCCACGGCTTTGACTGGGCTGCTGACCCGCTGCCGGTCGTCCCCGCAGCCCACTACTGGATGGGCGGAATCCAGACCGATCTCTGGGGGAGGACCTCCCTGCCCGGCCTTTACGCCGTCGGTGAGACCGCCTGCACCGGCGTCCACGGCGCCAACCGGCTGGCGTCCAATTCCCTGCTGGAAGGGCTCGTGTACGCCGCACGGGCAGTTGACGCCCTCGCCGCGCGCACACCAGCCGACGACGGCGACTGGCCCGCGTTTTCGGCCGTCGGGCTCGAGTTCCCCGACCCCGACGGGTCCGAGGCCTGCGATCGCCGGACCCTGCAGCGTTTGATGACCGATCACGCAGCGGTGACGCGCAGTGCTGCCGGACTACGGGTGGCCGCCAAACAGCTCGACCAGTACCCCACCTCCGGTGCTACCGTCGCGGAGCGCGAAACCGCCAACCTGGTCGTTGCCGCACGCCTGCTCGTGCACGCTGCCAGTGCGCGCGAGGAGTCTCTCGGTGCCCACTACCGCACGGATTTCCCGGGACCCAGCCCGGCGGACCACGCCCCGCACCTCACCTCCTATCGAAGGGCGCGGTCATGAGCCAGCCGACCGGGCAGCCGGCACAGACCGATGTCGACCGCATCGTTGCCGCGGCGCTCGCCGAAGACGCACCCTGGGGCGACATCACGTCGGAGACCCTGATCCCGGTGTCGGCACGAGCCGACGCGTCGATAGTGGCACGCGAGGCGGGTATCTTCTGCGGTCAGCAGGTCATCGAGGCTGCCATGCGGCTGACCGACCAACGCCTCACGGTGCGGTTCCCGGTGAAGGATGGGGACGTGTTCGACGTCGGCGCCGTTCTGGCCGTCCTGTCCGGGCCCGCCCGGTCCCTGCTCACCGCTGAGCGGGTGGCCCTGAACCTGGCGCAGCGGCTCAGCGGAATCGCTACCCTGACCGCCCAGTTCGTGGAGGCCGTGGAGGGTACACGGGCCCGGATCGTCGATACCCGCAAAACCACCCCGGGCCTGCGGGTGCTGGAACGCTACGCGGTCCGCTGCGGGGGCGGGTTCAACCATCGCTTCAGTCTCTCGGACGCGGTGATGGCCAAAGACAACCACCTGGCCCTTCTGACCCGCGGGGGGACCACCGGACTCACCGCGGCGCTCGCCGCCGCAAAGGCCCGGCTTCCCCACACGGTGCACTTCGAGGTCGAAGTGGACCGGCTCGATCAGATCGAGCCGGTGCTGGCGGCCGGGGTGGACACGATCATGCTCGACAATTTCAGCCTGGTCCAGTTGGTTGAGGGAGTGCGGCTGGTGGCCGGGCGTGCCCTGGTTGAAGCCAGCGGGAACGTGCGGCTGGACACCGTGGCAGCCATTGCCCGCACCGGGGTGGACCTCATTTCCTCTGGCGCCCTGACCCATAGCGTCCACTCACTCGATCTGGGGCTGGACCTCGATCTGACCTCCGCTCAGCCACCCGCCGCCGGGCGTGCCCCGGAGGTGGCCCAGTGATTTATCTGGATGCAGCCGCCACTGCCCCGCCGCGTCAGGAAGTGCTGCAGGCGATGTGGCCGCTGCTGAGCACCCAGTTCGGTAATCCTTCCAGCCACCATGCGCTGGGGGAGGCGGCAGCGGGTGCCCTGAAAGCTGCACGGCAGCAGGCCGCCACAGTGCTGGGGTGCCGCCCCTCCGAACTCACCTTCACCTCGGGTGGCACCGAAGCCAACAACCTGGCCCTGAAGGGTATGGCGCTTGCCGCCCCCCGCGACCGCCACCTCGTGACCAGCGCCGTCGAGCACCCCGCAGTGCTGGAAACCCTCGACTACCTGCACCGGTTTCACGGGTTCCGGATCACTGTTGTCCCAGTGTCGGCTGCCGGTCTCGTTGAGCCGGAGGCTCTCCGGGAGGCCCTGGCGCCGGGCACCACGCTGTGTTCAATCATGTACGCCAACAACGAGGTCGGGACGGTCCAGCCGCTGCGGGTCCTCGCTGACCTCTGCTCGGCGGCATCGGTGCCGTTCCACACCGACGCAGTGCAGGCGGGCGCCTGGTTGCCACTGAGCGTCGCCGAGCTGGGGGTGGACGCACTCACGCTGTCCGGTCACAAACTGGGTGCGCCCAAGGGGTCCGGTCTGCTCTACCTCAAGGGCCGGATCCCGGTGGAGCCTCTCATCCATGGCGGCGGCCAGGAACGTGGACGGCGCTCCGGGACCGAGAACGTCGCCGGAGCGGTGGGGCTCGCCACGGCGCTCACCCTCGCGCAGGGCGAGCGGGAGGTCGCGGTCCCGGCTGCAAGAGCCCAACGGGACTATCTCATCAACCACGTCCTGGACACCGTGCCCGGCGCCGTACTGACTGGGGACCGGGAACAACGCCTCCCGAATCTCGCGTCGTTTTGCTTCCCGGGAACCAGCGGCGAATCGGTGTTGCTCGAGCTCGAGCGCCGCGGCGTGGTGTGCTCCAGCGGGTCGGCGTGCGCTGCGGGAAGCGACGAGCCGTCCGCTGTCCTGCTGGCCCTCGGAATCGACAGTGCAACAGCCCAGACGGCGGTCCGATTCTCATGGACCGCAGCCACCACCGAACGCGACATTGCCTTGGCATCCCGTGCCGTCACTGCGGCGGTTGCCTCGGTCAGGGCGCTGGGCCGTCCTGCTTAACGGAGTCCCCGCCCTGGCCGTCGGCAGACTATTGTTGACGAGGTGACGTCCTCTCCGCCGCTCCCCGTGAAGCCCGCCGCCCCCACCGTCCGTTCCAGTCTTGCCCACGCCGTTCGTGGGGCACTGATTGGCATTGTCGAGTTGGTGCCCGGTGTCTCCGGTGGGACCGTCGCCCTGGTGCTGGGCATTTTCGATCGACTGATTACTTCGGCAAATCACCTGATTCGCGGTGTGGTCCGGCTCGCCTTCAAGCGTGGCGGACAGGGCGTATCCCATCACCTCGGCGGGGTCGAGTGGTCGCTGGTGATCCCGCTCCTCGTCGGCATGTTTTTCGCCCTCTTTGCGCTCTCCGGTCCGCTCCACGCCTTTGTCGAGGGTGAGCCCACGCTTTCCAGTGCCCTGTTCCTCGGCATGGTTTCGGCCAGCCTGCTGGTCCCCATCTCAATGGCCAGGGAAGCCGGACCAGTCACTCGGCGCACCCTGATCGCCGGACCGCTCGTGGTCCTCGCAGTCGCCGGTGCCGCCTTCTGGCTGCTGGGGTTGCCGTCAATGCAGGTCGAGGACCCCGCCTGGTGGGTGCTGGTCCTGAGCGGTGCCGCTGCCGTGTGCGCGCTGGCCTTGCCGGGGCTCTCCGGATCGTTCATCCTGTTGACCTTCGGCATGTACGAACCGACCCTTGAGGCGGTCAGCGAGCGCGACTTCGGCTACCTGGCACTCTTCGCCAGCGGCGCGGTCCTGGGACTCGCCTCAATCGTCCAACTGCTCGCCTACCTCCTGCGGGTGCATCGGCGTGCGGTGCTGCTGGTCGCGACGGGCCTGATCCTCGGGTCCTTGCGGGCGCTCTGGCCCTGGCAGGACAACGGGACACTGCTCCCGCCCGACGGCGACTGGCTCGGCCCGCTCCTTGCCGCTCTGGGCGGGGCAACAGTGGTCCTGCTCCTCTGGCTGCGGGAGCGGCGCGGCATCGCGGCGGCAGCTTCCTTGTAGGAGCGCCACGCGGCCAGGACTGTTACTCGGGCAGAACAGTCACTCGACCAGGACCTTTACGCCGCCGACTCTTCCTCTCAGGACCCCAGCGTTCCCGGTGGTGACACGGTCTCCCGGGCCAGGAATCCTGCGACGGCCTCCGGGTCTTCCACCTGCGCGAAGTGTCCCGTCCCCGGCAGCACGTGGGCACGGGCGTGGGGCAGTAACCGTGCCAGCTCCCGAATCTCCGTGGCAGGCGTGAAGACATCGCGCTCGCCCCGCAGCACCAGGTGGGTCCCCCCGGCCAGGGCCCAGTGGGAGAAGTCATAGTGCTTGAGCTCACGGGCGGCGACGGCGAAGGCGGCAGGACGGGCATCGACGGCGAGGGCTTCAACAACTGGTCCGGTCAAGGCCGCAGGGTCGACGACGAAGGGCCGCAACACCAGTCGGAGCAATCCGGTGCGCCGGGCAACCGCCACCAGGCGTGGAGCCAGCACCCCGGTGAGTTGCAGAAACCGCATGATCGCCTTCATTCCGATCAGTGGTCCCATCGTCAGCAGGTTCCGCCAGGGGCGACGGAACGCACCGGAAGCGATTACCGAGGTGGGAGAGAGGACCACCACCGCCAAGGTTCGGTCCGGTTCCAGCGCCGCGATCTCCAGTGCCGGAACAGCACCCATCGAATGACCGAAGAGTCGCCACCGGTTGTAGCCCGCGAGGGTCAGGACCTCGATCACGGCTGCGGCCTGCGACTTGATCGTGAAAGTCCCCACACCGGGGGAGTCGCCCCAACCGGGGAGGTCGATCACCACGGTGTCGACGCCGGTGGGGAAGTTCGGCGCTGACTGCAACTCCCTGAACGTCCGCCAGGACCCCGCAGCGCCATGCAGCAGGACCCAGGGCGGAGCTGCGACCCCGGCGGTCCGCGAGATCCTGACCTGGACGGGCCCCAGCGCTGTGGGATACCGCATCGTGGAGACGCGTGCCGTAGGGGAAACAATCGCATCGGACAGATCAGGGGCCATAACAGTAATTCTCCACGGAGACCGGTGTGGATGCCTCCTGGTGAGGTGCTTCACTGATTAGACTCAGATCAGAGGCCCGCCAACCGACGATAAGAGGACACATCAGATGAGTCGATCACGGTCACCGGTTTCGATTGCTGCGGCGGGGGTCCTGGCCGTGGGCGTGGCACTGGCAGCGTCGGGGTGTACCGGGGTGGAAATCGGCGACCGGCCCGCTCAGTCGGCGACGCCGTCGTCGGGCGCCAGCTCCGCAGCGCCCGCGACCACCCCACCGGCGCCGAAGCCCACGGTGGCAGACCGCCCGGCTCCCGACGACGACTGGCAGGTCTTCACCGACCCGCAGGCCCTGGTGAGCTTTGAGCTGCCACCGGACTGGACCGCCGAGCCGATCGAGGACCCCGGTGAAGGTTTCGAGCCGGAATCAGTTCACATTGCCGTCGAGAATGCTGACGGCGGTCCGGTGGCCGAACTGCACACGGGCATCACGCCCACGGACGAGGACTGCGCGCCCGACGACGCCAGCCCCTACACGGTGATCCTCAGCCAGCCCGTGGATCTGCCGTCGACCGCCGCCTCCGACCAGTCGATCGAGCCGCGGCTGGTGGTCCGGCTGATCGAGGGCTACCGGTTCTTCAGTTCCTACGGTGTCACCGATCTGCTGGGCGGCGCGGGCGGCGCAGCGTGCACGCTGACCAACACCGTGCAGGGCCCGGAGCACGTTGGACTGTATTCCTTCGGGGATGCGATCGCGCTGACAGCCCTGGCCCCCGAACAGGTGGGCTCTGGGACCGCCTCGTTTGACACCATCGCCGACGCCGAAAAGTTCTTCGACGCGGAGCAGTTCACCAAGATTCGGCGCATGATCGCCTCCCTTCAGGTGGCGGAGTAGCCCGGTTCCTTTTTCAGGCAGCTGGAAGATCGGGGAAGGTGACGCCAGTCATCGCGGCGCTGACCTCCCACAGCTTTCCGGCCACCAGTGGGTCAAGTACCCGCGGTGCTGGTGCCACCAGGACGGCGTTTCCCCGCGTTTCGCCAGGACCATCGGGGCCCGAGTAGTCCCCACCGCTCGCTGTAGGAGAGGTTGCTGCCCGCAGGATCGGCAGGGCACCGGCGATATCAGACTGACCGAAGAGTTTGAAGAAGCCGCCCAGCACGTCCAGTACCGGTGTGGTGCCCATGCCTGCTGTGAGGTTGGTGTTGGACAGACCGGGATGGGCAGCGACAGCGAGAAGCTGCTCTCCGTTGGCCCTGACGCGCCGGTCGAGTTCCATGGTGAAGTACAGGTTGGCTATCTTGCTCTGGCTGTAGGCGGTCCACCGGCGGTACCGCGTGGAGGAATTGAGGTCGTCGAAGTTGATGGTGCCCCGCTTGTGCGCAAGGCTGGAAACCGAGACGACGCGAGGAAAAGATGCTTCGCGGAGGCGCGGCAGCAGGAGGCCCGTCAGCGCGTAGTGGCCGAGATGGTTGATGCCGAGCTGTTGCTCGAACCCGTCCTCGGTGAGGATCCTCGGCGTGGCCATCACCCCGGCGTTGTTGATCAGGAGGTCCAGCGGTGCGGTCCAACCGGCGGCGAACCTCCGTACGGAAGCCAGCGATGACAGATCGAGGATCCGCAGCTCAACAGTGGCTCCAGGGACCCGGGACCTGACCGTCTCCACAGCCGTAGTTCCCCGTGCCTCGTTCCGGCAGGCGAGCGTCACCGAGGCTCCCCGCCGTGCCAGGGCTATGGCCGTCTGTAGGCCCAGACCGCTGTTGGCTCCGGTGATGACGACGGCGCGACCCTCAAGGTCCTGGAGCTGGTGCTGGTCAGTGGAATTCACTAAGGGGCCTTCCTTGTTCTAACGTGGTGGTAGCTTTCAGCATAGAGTCCGCACCATGGGCCTACCGCACCCGGCACCCTATACCCTCAATCAGGAGTACCCTCATGCAGCGCTCAGTGACTGCCCGCATCACCGCGCGGACCCGTTCCACTTCGTCACTCGTCTTTGCCCTGGCGCCGGTGCGAAACCCCGGGTACAGCAGTTTTGAAGAGCACCTGGTGGTGCTGGTCGATGGTGCGCCGGTGGTCCCAGGCGAGGTGGGGGATATCCATGGTGGGCGGCTTCACACCCTCAGAGTTGAGGGTGAGGCAAACATCTCCCTTCAGTACAGCGCCACGGTCACCGGTACCGCCTCCGCCGAAGAGGCGTCCGAAGCGGATCTCATCCGGTACGTTCGTCCGAGCCGTTACTGCGAATCGGACCGGCTGCTGCCGACGGCGTACGCCGAATTTGGCACCCTGGCAGGAGCAGAGCTGCTCAACGCGGTACGGGAGTGGGTGGGCAAGGAACTCGCCTACGTGTCGGGTTCCTCCCGTCCCACCGACGGTGCCGTCGAAACCCTGCTGGGGCGGCGCGGTGTGTGCCGGGACTATGCCCACCTCGTGATCTCCCTGTTGCGCGCCAAGGACGTCCCCGCCCGGCTCGCCGCCGTATATGCGCCGGGGCTGAGCCCGATGGACTTCCACGCCGTGGCTGAGGCCTGGGTGGACGGTGCCTGGCATGTCGTCGACGCCACCGGCCTGGCTCCCAGGGAGTCCCTGCTGCGGGTGGCTACCGGCCGTGACGCCTCGGATACGGCCTTCCTCTCCACCGTGGGAGGCAGCCTGCAACTCGACACGCTTGAGGTGACAGCCGTGGTGGACTCCCTACCGGTCGATCAGCCGGGGGCGCTGATCCAGCTTCAGTAGTCGGCGTGCTCGGCGTCGTCGACACCTTCGCGGATCCGCTGGGTCAGTTCCAGCAGCTGTTTCAGCTCCCCGGTCTGCAGGATCGGGCCGAGCAGAGTATGGATCACCCGGACGTGCGCGGCGCCAATCTCGCGTTGCAGTTCACGGCCCGTATCGGTCAGGGCCACCATGACACCGCGCTGATCGTCCGGGGCTTGTTTTCGCTGGACCAGGCCCTTGGCTTCTAGCCGTTCCACCATGCGGCTCAGGCTCGGCTGGGAAATCAGCAGGTTGCGGTTCAGCTCGTTGAGGCGGGTCCAGCCGGTGGGGCAGCGGGTGAGGTTGAACAGGACGTCGTACTCGCCAATAGCGAGCTTCTTGAAGGACGGGTCGTTGCGCAGCCGTCGCATCACCGCCACCTGCGCCCTGAAGAGGGATTCCCAGGCTTCGGCAGTCAGCCGGATCGCCGGTTCTGTAGTTTCAGACACAGTTGATTCAGACACAGTAGTTTCAGGCCCGGTGTTTTCGGTCCCGGCTTGTTTAGTCACGGTGAGCTCCGGTCATCGTTGAGTGTCGGTGCTGGAAGGTCGGAGGCTCTTCGAACGTGGACCCCACCGTGAGGATACCGTTCTGCATGATTCCCCCTTCAAGTAGATGCATCTGCATCTATAATAAGTGCAACCGGGGCGGCTGGCATTCTGTTCCTCACAGGGGAGACAGTTCCAGGTCAGTGAGCCCGGGCACGCCGACCGGTGACGGGTTCGCCGCTTCGGTTCTGTGACCGGGCCTGCGCCCGGGCCTCCCTGCGCCCCTCCACCAGCCGGTACAGCACGGGCACCAGGATCAGGGTGAGCGCTGTGGAGGAGACCAGGCCACCGACCACCACGATCGCCAACGGCTGCGAGATGAACCCACCCTCACCGGTGAACCCGAGAGCCATCGGCGTCAGCGCGAAGATCGTTGCCAGCGCGGTCATCAGGATGGGACGAAGTCGCTGACGTGCACCCTGGATGATCGCCTCCTCCACGCTCATGCCCGGATTTCCGTCGTGCGGGCGCCGGTACTGGTTGATGAGGTCAATAAGCACCACAGCGTTCGTCACCACGATGCCCACCAGCATCAACATGCCAACCAGCGACGGCAGCCCCAGCGGAATCTGGGTGATGACGAGCAGGGCAATGGCGCCGGTAGCGGCGAATGGCACCGAGACCAGCAGGATCAGCGGCTGAATCAGGGACTTGAAGGTGGCCACCATGATCACGTACACAATCGCCACAGCCGCCCACAGGGCAAGGAACAGTTGAGCAAACGATTCGGCCTGCTCAGCGGACGCTCCACCCAGGGTCGCCGTGGTCCCCGCGGGGAGCTCGACACCGTCCAGGCGTTCGGTCACCGTGGTGGTCAGCGCCCCCAGGTTCTGTCCCGACGGCGTGATGGAGACCTGGGCGGTCCGTTCCCCATTGGCGCTGGTGATCGTCAGCGGCACCTGAACTTCCACCACCGATGCAATGGAGGTCAGCGGTACCGGGCCCGCAGGGGTCGGAAGATTCAGCTCCTCCAACTGGTCCAGGCTGGTCACCTCGGTGCCCTCACCGATAAGTACCGGGTAGTCGGTGGTTTCCAGCCGTACCTGCCCGCCGGGGATCGGGCTGATGCTTCCACCGAGCAAGCCTGCGATCTGCCCTTCGCTGAGCCCGGCGGCGACGGCGGCGGCCCGGTCAACGCTGATCTGTATCTGGGGTTGGGCAGCGGAGAGGTTGCTGGTCACGTCGCGGGCGCCCTCGAGGCCCTGCATGGCGTCGACGACGGCGTCATTGGCTGCCTGCAGCTCCTCCGGGCCCGGTGCCGTGATGTTCACATCAATGGTGCTGGAGGTGCCCAGCCCGCCCTGCTGGGTGGAGAGGGCGAAGGTCCCGACGCCGGTCAACGACTCCAGCTCCTGCCGCACCTCGTTCTGTAGCTGCTCCTGGTCGGCGTCCTCAGCGGTAATCACGGTGAAGGCGGCCACCGAGGTGCCACCAGACAGCCGGGCAGCGAAACCACTTGACGCGTTACCCACTGTCACCTGGATCTCTTCCACCTCAGGAAAGCCCGTGAGCACTTCCTCGGCCTGCGCAGCAGCAGCAACAGTGGTGTCCAGGCTGGATCCCGGTTCAAGGGTCTGGTTGATGCTGAAGCTGTTCTGTCCCGTGTTCCCCAGCAGGTTGGTCTGGAGGAGAGGGATCATCGCGGCAGTGCCTGCAAGGACGAGGCCACCGGCGGTCAGGGTCCAGACCGGGTGCCGTTGGGTTGCCCCGAGGAGCGGAAGATAGCCGCGCTGCAGCCAGGATTTCCGTTCGGCCTGATGTGCCTGCTCGCGGATCACGTCTGGATCCACATCGGATGCCGCGGCAGGCAGGAACCAATACGCCAGCACGGGGACGATGGTGAGGGACACTGCCAGCGAAGCCAGCAGTGCGATCGTGGTGGTCAGGGCGAACGGCCTGAACAGTTCACCCGCCAGGTCACCGACGAAGGCGATCGGTGCGAACACCGCGACGGTGATCAGTGTTGATGCGGTAATCGCGCTGGCCACTTCACGGACGGCGGTGAGAATGGCCTCGCGCTTGTCTTCGCCGTAGCTGAGGTGCCGTTTGATGTTTTCGATGACCACAATCGAGTCGTCGACCACCCGACCGATCGCGATGGTCAGGGCGCCCAGCGTGAGGATGTTCAACGAGTAGCCGGTAACCCACAGGCCAATAAACGTAATCAGCAGCGACAGGGGAATCGAGATCGCCGTCACCAGGGTGGACCGCACCGAGAGCAGGAACACCAGAATGACCAGCACGGCAAAGCCGAGGCCCAGGATGCCCTCAGTGGTCAGGTCACTGATGGAGCGTTCAATGAAGGGTGCCTGGTCAAAGATCACGGTGATCTCGGCACCGTTGCCCAACTCAGCTTCCAGCTGAGGCAGCAGCTCTTCCACCAGGTTGGAGATCGCAACCGTATCCCCGTCAGGGATTTTCGTCACGGTCAGGGCGAGGGTCTCAACACCGTTGGTGCGGGTCACCGACGTGGCGTCGTCGTCGGCCACTGACACTTCGGCGACAGAGCCGAGTGTCGGAGGTGTCGCGCCGGCGTCGGGGGAACCGTCCTCCGGCAGGAGGGGCAAGCCCCGGATGTCCTCGAGCGAGGTAATGGGGCTGCCCGCCTGGATGGTGAGGGAACGGTCGCCGTCCTCAAGGGTCCCCACCGCGATGAGGTCGCCATTGTCTTCCAGCGCCGCAGTAATATCGGCGACGGTGAGGTCGTTGGCTGCGAGCTCCTGCTGGTCGGGCAGGATCGAGATGTATTGCCCGGCCCCACCGCTGACCTCTGCCGCGCGGACCCCCTCCAACTGCTGCAGCCGGGGAACGGTCAGTCGAGTGAGGTCCCCACTGAGCTCGCTCAGTGGTTGATCGGAAGAGACGGCCATGAACACGATCGGGAGGTCGGCAATACTCCCGGCCAAGGACTGTGGCGAAACGTCCTCGGGCAGGAGGGGCCGCACCGTCGAGATCGCACGGTCAACCTGGCCGCGGGCACGGTCGAGGTCGGTGCCGTAGGCGAACATCAGGTTGATGGTCGAGACCCCGGTACGGGACGTGGCCGACGACGACTCAAGCCCCTCTACCCCGCTCAGCGCCGTCTCCAGCGGTTCGCTCACCTGCTGGTCGAGGTATTCCGGTGAGGCGCCCGGGACTGATGACAGTACGGTGATCTGCGGGAACTCCAGTGACGGGATGAGTTCCTGTTTAAGGGAGCCCATCGTGATCACACCGAACACCGACGCCAGGATGGTGATCAGCGCAATCAGTGCACGGTTTCCCAGGGAAAGTTGAGCCAGACGGAACATATGCCGCGCCTTCTACTTCTGCCGGCCGGGTCGACGGCTCTGGCGGTGGTTACTGGAGTTTTAGGACCCGGTCGGTATGGGACAGGATGTCAGCGGCGAGGGAACTGTTCTCGTTGAGCTTCACACCGTAGCCGGGGATCATGTCTTTGAGCTTCGGCTCCCACCCCGGGAGCTGGGAAGGGAAGCAACGCTTCAGGATCTCAAGCATGATCGGTGCGGCGGTGGACGCGCCAGGGGAGGCGCCCAGCAGGGCTCCGACCGATCCGTCGGCCGCAGTGATGACCTCGGTGCCGAACTGCAGCACCCCGCCCTTGCCCGGAGCCTTCTTGATGATCTGGACGCGCTGCCCGGCCGTGATCAGGTCCCATTTGTCGCCGTCGGCGTCGGGGATGAACTCGTTGAGGTAGGTGTTTTTCGCGTCGCGGTTCTTCAGGACCTCGGAGATCAGGTACTTCGTCAGCGGGACGTTGTCCTTGGCTACCGCCAGCATGGGCACCAGGTTCGTCGGCCGGATGGACCCGGGTAGGTCGAAGAACGAGCCGCGCTTGAGGAACTTGGTGGAGAACCCGGCGTAGGGGCCGA
The DNA here is from genome assembly GCF_039526005.1 of Arthrobacter flavus. Classification (NCBI taxonomy): domain Bacteria; kingdom Bacillati; phylum Actinomycetota; class Actinomycetes; order Micrococcales; family Micrococcaceae; genus Arthrobacter; species Arthrobacter flavus. Next base: position 163,062 of record NZ_BAAAIJ010000051.1, read on the forward strand.
ACAACAGCGACCGTTCGCCGTTGACATACCGGGTGTCGAGGTGCGGCACCGACATGGGGGGTGCGCCAACCGACGCCTGGCCGTAGACCTTGGCGTTGTGCTGGTTGACGATGTCCGGATCGCCGCACTTCAGGAACTGACCCGAGACGGGGAAGCCCGCGAATCCCTTGCCCTCGGGGATGCCGGTGCGCTGCAGCAGGTGCAGGGCACCGCCGCCAGCCCCGATGAACACGAAGCGGGCGTTGACGGTGCGGGCCTGTCCGGTGGCGCGGTTACGGACCTTGACCTCCCAGCGGCCGTTCGAGCCACGGGAGAGATCGGCGACGTCGTGGTTGTAGTTGAGGTCGACGCCGTTGGTTTCAAGGTAACTGGTCAGGCCGCGGGTCAGGGACCCGAAGTCGACGTCGGTCCCGCCGGCCACGCGGGAGGCTGCTACCGGCTGGCCGGCGGTGCGGCCGCTCATCAGCAGCGGCGCCCAGTCGGCAATGGCCGAAGGGTCCTCGGCATGCTCGATGGTTTCGAAGAGGGGCTGGCTCCGAAGGGCTTCATAACGCTGGCGCAGGTAGGCGGTGTTCTTTTCGCCCCAGACGAAGCTCATGTGCGGTACTGGATTGATGAATCCGGATGGATCGCCCAGCTGGCCGCTCTCCACCATGTGGGCCCAGAACTGGCGTGACACCTGGAACTGTTCGTTGATGGCGACAGCCTTGGCGGGATCAACTGTCCCGTCCGGTCCTGCGGGGGTGTAGTTCAGCTCGCAGAGTGCCGCGTGGCCGGTTCCGGCGTTGTTCCACGGGTCGGAGCTTTCCAGTCCGGCCCGGTCGAGGCGCTCGAACAGTGAGATGCTCCAGTCAGGCTGCAGCTGTTTGAGGAAGGCGCCAAGGGTGGCGCTCATGATTCCTCCACCGATCAGGACAACGTCGGTGTGTTCCGCGGGATTTTCCGCCTGGTTCTTAGCAGTCAACTTCATCTCCAGTGGCAAGGGCGCTGAGCTTCGAGCGTAGCGTCTGGTGGGTTCCTTGGGTAATTGGTCCGCCGTCGTGGCGGGGGTGGTCGGTCATCAGTCGCTCCCGGTGGCTTCCAGGTCCACGTCGGTCAGGTCAACCAGGTTGAACACCTCGTTCATCACGGGGCTGACGGGGTAGCTTGCTACCCGCTCCGAGACTGCCAGGGCGGAGATCGGGAAGGCGAGGGGTACCGCTGGCAGCCGCCGGGCCAGCTGGTCGCTGATGTCCTGGTAGGCGACTACCCGGTCCTCGCCGTTGGGAAGGGTGCGGGCCCGGTCGATCTTGCTGAAAAGCTGGTTGTCTTCGAAGGCGAACTCGACTGTGGTTGAGCCGAATAGCTGGCCGACAAAGTTGTCGGGGTCCTGGTAGGTGCCGCTCCAGCCGAGGAGGTGGAACGCCCGATCGTCGTCATTCTGGACGGCCTCAAGGTACCCGTCTGACCAGGCAGTGGGCACCGGGTCAATGATGAACCCCGCGGCTTCGAGCTGCTCCTGGAGGACGGCGAACACCCCCTCAGGTGCCGGCAGGTAGGGCCGGGACACATCGGTCGGGTAGTGGAAGGGTAGGGGTTCGCCGTCGTACCCTGATTCCGCCAGCAATTCCTGGGCCAGTTCGACGTCGTAGTCGTACTGCGTGATCTCCTCGTTGGTGACCGCGAGCTTGGGCGGGATGAACTGATCGGCGGGCGCCGTGCCGTTGAGGAACTGGCCGTCGATCATGGCCGGTTTGTCGATCGCGTGGGCTACGGCCTGGCGGAACAGCAGATTATCCACACCGGGGAAGTCCTGGTTCATGCCGAGGTACAGGATGGAATAGGGGTCGCGCTGCAGGAGTTGCTGGCCTTCCCTGACCAGGGCGCCGGCGTTGTCGACGGTCACGAAGTCGTAGGCATCGATTTGCCCGCTGTTGAGCGCATCCAGCCGCTCATCGGTGAGGGTGAGGGTGGTAAACGCGACGGTGCCGATTTCGCCCCGAGCCCCCCAATAGTTCTCAAATGAGGACAATTGCACTTCCCCTGGTTCCCAGCTGTCGAAGGTGTATGGTCCGGTGCCGACGGGGCTGAGAGCGTACTTCGATAGCGCTATGTCGTTGACTTCCTCGGTTAGCTCATCGGCGGCGAGTTCCTCAAGCGCCCGGGGCGAGGACATCGCGAAGGAGGGCATCGCCAAGGCCGGGATGAACCCGGTCAAGCGGCTATTGAGCTGGATCAGGACCTCGAACTCGCCCAGGGGCTGGCAGGAGGAGTAGACGGAGAGGTCGGGGGAGTCCGAGTAGGCGTTGAAGACCGAGCCGAAGGCGACGGTGCCATCCGAGGGGCGAGTCTCGGCGGGCAACGTGTACCAGCGGTCGAAGTTCGCGCAGACTGCCTCGGCGTTGAGCGGTTCGCCATCGTGGAACTCGACGTCGTCGCGGAGGCTAAACGCGTAGGCGCGGCCGTCGTCGCGCTCATCCCATGACTCTGCGAGCAGCGGGACGGGTTCGGAGGTGAGCGGATCGATGCCCACCAGACCTTCAAGAACCTGGCGGGTAATCCGGTACGACTCGGTGTCGGCCACCAGTGCCGGGTCCAGTCCGGTCGGATCAGCGGCGGTACCGAAGGTGAAGACCGCGTCGGGGTCCTGGGCAGGACTGGTCTCCGAGGGGGCAGGAGTCGACGACTGAGTCGTGGTCGGCAAGGGCGTTGCCCCGGTGCAGCCAGCGACAGTCACGCACAGGGAGATCGCGACGGCACTGAGCGTCCCGCGGGCCCAATAGGAGTCTCTGGCAGCAGCGGTCATTGCCATTATCCCCTCAGCCGTACCCGCACACGGCGGAAATTGTTTAGGATACCCAGTCTAAATGATGATGCCCGTGGTATTCGGACAGGTCCCGACCATCATCTGTCGCGGGACCCCTGATACGAGGAAAGGCTGGGACCCTGAGCACCGTCGCGGTGTTCAGGGTCCCAGCCTGTATCGCCTTGGTTCGAGTTAGAGGATTCGAACCAGGGAGTCAATTACTCGCTAGGAGGCATCAGAACGGTGTCAACCATGTACACGGTTGCGTTCTGGGTCATGACGCCACCGCAGACAACGGCTGAGCCGTCTTCCCCAACAGTGATTTCGTCACCCATGCCTTCAACGGTCAGCTCTGCACCGTTGACGGTCGTGTGGGTTCCGGCGACCTCGTCCGGTGACAGCTGGCCGGGGACCACGTGGTAGGTCAGGATGCCGCTGAGGAGGTCAGCATCGGTTCCGAGGGCTTCGATGGTGGCTTCGTCGATCTTGGCGAAGGCATCGTCGGTCGGTGCGAAGACGGTGAACTCGTCACCGTTCAGGGTGTCAACGAGGTCAACGTCCGGGTTCAGTTCACCGGTGACTGCCGCGGTGAGCGTGGTGAGGATCGGGTTGTTCGACGCAGCGGTTGCTACGGGGTCCAGGGCCATGCCGGCAACTGAGCCGTCGCCATCTGGGACCTCCGCGGCGTAGCCTTCGCAACCTGGGCCAACCAGGTTAGCGGCTGGGTCCATGTCCTCGCCCATTTCCTCTTCCATTGCCGACTCAGTTGACTCGGGAGCGGCTTCGGTAGTGGTCATTTCCTCGCTGGTCATCTCACCGGTGGACTCGGCTGCGGTGTCGCCGCCACCGCATGCTGCGAGGCCGAACATGGCCACTGCAGCAACACCGAGGATGGAGAGCTTACGGCTCTTGATGTTTCCCATTGAATTTTCTCCTTCATTGGTGTGACCGGGCGTATTCTGCCGATCAGCTAACTAACTTGTCGAACACATCGTGTCGATGTCTCATAGGTACTTCGGTCGTGTGCCGGGCGAGGATGGGTAGCGATTCCTGAAATATTTCGAGTGGTTTCCGATCCGCGTAGATCCGCGGATTGTGGAGCCCGAATGTGATCCACGTCGCATGTCCTGGGACCCCGTCCGGGTAACTGGATGGTCACGCCGGGGCGTTAAACGACGACACCCCCAGCCGAAGCTGGGGGTGTCGTCGATGTCGCGACTCACATGTAGTCCATGTCCCGACTCATAACAATGGTGCGCAAGAAGGGACTTGAACCCTCACGTCCGAAGACACTGGATCCTAAATCCAGCGCGTCTGCCAATTCCGCCACTCGCGCGTTCGATGCCCAGGGCAGCCAAGCTGCCGAAAACATCAGCCTCCAGTGTACGCGAATCTAGTGGACGCCGAGGTCCTTCCGAAGTTTCGCGACGTGGCCGGTGGCCCTGACGTTGTACTGAGCGAGGTGCACGAGGCCATCGGGTCCGACGACGACCGTCGAGCGGATCAGGCCTTCGTAGACCTTGCCGTAGTTCTTCTTTTCTCCCCAGGCACCCCACGCCTCGGCTACGGCGTGGTCTTCGTCGGACAGGAGGGGAAAGGTGAGCTCTTCGGCGTCGGCAAATTTACGGAGCTTTGCCACGCTATCGGGTGAGATGCCAAGGACCGTGTACCCCGCAGCAGCAAGGGATGCCAGATTGTCGCGGAAGTCGCACGCCTGGGTGGTGCAACCGGGAGTCGACGCCGCCGGATAGAAATAGACCACTACATTGCTTCCCGCAAAATCCTTCAGGGACACGGTGGAACCGTCCGCTGCGGGCAGGGAAAAGTCCGGGGCTACGTCGCCCGACAATAGACGTTCAGCCATTTTCTGTATTCCTTCTGCTTGTTTGTTAGTTGAGTCGGCCCTGGTGGCGCTGACACTTTTCGCAAATCCGTAGCTATCATAAGTAAATAAGGTCGATACGTTTGAAACTACACCGGTCGGCGTTACCGTGATCAACGCCGCATGTCTATGCGGCGAGAGGAAGTGCTTTCTTTTATGCCGGACCTGGAGCAATGGCCCACCGGCCGACTGCTGACCACCGCTGCCCGACTGGTCGAGCACGCGTGGAATGAGCGACTGGTGACCCTCGGTGTCACCCACGCCGGAGTCATTGCGTTGGGTGTTCTTGAAAACCAGGGTCCGATGACTCAGGCGAATCTCGCCCAAATAGTCCGGGTCCAGGCGCAGACGATGGGAAAGACACTGTCACGGCTGGAAACCCGGGGGCATGTTTCACGGACTCGAAATGACCTGGACCGGCGCAGCCATATGGTTTCCATAACGGATGCTGGCAGGGGCGTCCTCGCTCAGTCGAAAGATATCGAACGCACTCTAGTGACTGGTGAGGGGCTGATTTCCGATGAACTCCGTGACCACCTGCAGGGTGTGATCCGGGAACTCGGAGCCCCCCGGTGGGCCACAACGGTTCCCAACGCATCGGGTGCCGACGGCCCGCTGCCGTCAAACAACTAGGACCACTCGCGACTGGCCGCCCACGGGCCCGGCCTGTCACCAGTCATTCACCAGACGAGGTCCAGATCGCTGTGCGCTGCGAAGATGAGACGGTCCGGGTCGTCGAGGACGTCGACTGGCCGGTCGCCACTGAGATACCCGTTGGGCGAGCAGAACCACTGGAGTAGGTGCCGGTCCTTCCATCCGCCGGCCAGGCCGATCGAGGCGATGACGGCGATCATGGGTCGGGCACGCCCAGACTCGGGATCGAACTGGAACCCCGGATAGAGGACCCGCCCTGCTCGGGTAACCACCCCAAGGATCTGTCGTTTCGCCGCGAGGCATCCGGCCGGCGGGGAGTTTGGGCCCACCTTCGCGTCCACCTCGGGGCCGGTCAGCATGCCGAATTCTGCGGCAATTGACGCCCATCGACCGCGTGCCACCCGCCGGTTCATTTCTCCGGTGTGAATTTCCCCGAGGGATGGCATCCCTTCCATGGCGCCAAGCTACTTTGGGCGGAACGAAACGGGAAGAGCGAGCGACGATCGCAACCAAACTGGTACAAAAAAACCGTCCGATCGGCGGTGGCGCCGGTCGGACGGTTTAGCGGTGGTGCACCCCTCGGGACTTGAACCCGAAACCCTCTGATTAAGAGTCAGATGCTCTGCCAATTGAGCTAGAGGTGCATGTTGACTGGGCCCATCGGGCCAACCGCAACAGCATGAAACTCTACCAGCACTTTTGCCGAAACCTGAAATTGGTTCGCTAGACGGCTATGAGGCGTCGACGGTGATCACCCGGGATTCGGTGCCCTGGTTGGTGGCGATCAACAGTTCCCCGTCGGTTCCCTGGATCACATCGCGTAGGCGTCCGTACTCGCCGTCGAAGTGGCTTACCGGTGTGTTGGCGGTCCCCGCTATCAGCGGGACTTGCCACAGCCGCTCCCCACGTAGTCCACCGATATAGGCGATGTCGTCGACGATTGCCATTCCACTCGGCGAGGAGGTGGCAGTGGAGGGCCACACCACCTGGGCGTCGATGAAGCCGGCAGTTCCGGGCGCGCCAGTGACTGCTGGCCACCCGTAGTTCCCGCCGGGTTCGATGAGGTTCAGCTCGTCGTCGACCTCGGGACCAAACTCGCTGGCCCACAACCGGTCGGCTGAATCCCAGGCGAGGCCCTGTACATTGCGGTGCCCGAGGCTGTAGACGGGTGACCCCGCAATGGGGTTGCCTGACGCCGGTTCGCCGTCGGCGGTGATCCGGAGGATCTTGCCAGCCAGACTGTCGGGGTCCTGTGCGGTGTCCGCTTGGGCGGCGTCGCCGGTGCCCACATACAGGTATCCGTCCGGGCCGAACTTGATCCTTCCGCCATTGTGGATATTGGCCTTCGGCAGGCCGGTCAGCACCTCTTCGGGCTGACCCAGGCCCTCCTCGCTGTAGGTAAGGCTGGAAATCCGGTTGTCGGTGGGGCCGGTATAGAACACGAACAAGCGCGGGTCCGCGTCGAAATCCGGGCCGATGGCCAACCCCAGCAAGCCGCCTTCGCCGGCGGCTGCCACCTCAGCGCCGAGGGTTCCGATGGTGGTTGTCTCACCGTCAGCCACCCGTTTGATGTCCCCGGTCTCGCGTTCGGTGACCAGCAGCGATCCGTCGGGCAGCGTGGCCAGCGCCCACGGGATGTTGAGCCCTTCCGCGCGCAGGTCGCCGGGGGAGAGGTTAGGAAGTCGGCTGGGTTGAGGGCTGGCCGGCGCTGTCGCTGGCGGCGACGCGACCGAGGTGTTGGGTGGTGGCGCCGGACTGCCGCCGACAATTGGGCTGGGCTCATCGGCCGTGCACGCCGCGAGAGACAGGAGCACGGCGACGGCGGTTGCCAGAGTGGGCGGGAGCCGCTGGCCGGTCATCGAAACGGTCTAGTCCTTGTTCCGGGCGGTCGGTGGATCAGCGCGGGAATGGGTGTCGACGACGGCGGCGGCGCCGTGGAACCGGAACCACCAGACAGCGCCAACGATGACGACGATCAGCAGCACCCAGAGAACTACGTCCATGAAACGATCCTTACGCACTTGGTGGGACACGCACTTGGTGGGATACCCACTGCTTCGACGTTACGACCAACCCGCGCGAGTGTCCACAGCCGTGGGAGGGCGCTGACTGCAACTGGACGCTAGGCTTTCGGGATGGACAGGATCAAAACAGTGTCGGTGCCCAGTGTTGAAATGCTCGATGCGCTGCAGCCAGCGCCGGAGGGAATCTCGGTGGTGGTGTGGGACTTCGAGGCCGATCCGGTGGGTGCAGAGCTGGCGGAGATCGACGCTGCGGTGTTGCCGTACATGTCCACGCCCGACAGCTTCGGTGCCGCGGTCACGAGCGCGCCGAACCTGCTGCTGGTCCACACCCAGTCCACCGGCTATGAGGGTATCCCCGAGCTGGTGGGCGACGACGTCGCCGTCACCAGCGCTGCGGGGGTCCACGCCGCCGCGACCGCTGAGCTCGCGGTTGGCCTCACCATCGCCTCGCTCCGAGGCATTGACGACGCCGTCCGCAACCAGACTCTAGGTCAGTGGCGGCCCGGGCGCTACCTCGGCCTCGCCGACCGCAAGGTACTGCTGGTGGGTGTCGGGGGAATCGGCGTCGAGATTGCCCGGCGCCTCGAGCCGTTTGAGGTGGTGTTGACCCGGGTCGGCAGTTCAGCCCGCGACGACGAGTGGGGGCACGTGCACGGCAGCGACGAGTTGGTGGCGCTTGCTGGGGAAGCCGAAGTGCTGATCGTCATCACACCACTCACCGACACGACCAGGGGGCTGATCAACGCCGAGGTGCTGGCAGCGATGCCCGACGGGTCCCTGGTCGTCAACGTGGCCCGTGGCGCGGTGGTGGATAGCGATGCCTTGACAGCGGAAGTGACTGCCGGTCGCCTGTCGGCCGCTCTCGATGTGTTCGATCCGGAGCCCGTCCCCGAAGGACATCCCTTGTGGTCGGCGTCCGGGGCGCTGATCACCCCCCATAGCGGCGGCAACACCGGCGCCTTCTGGCCGCGGATGATCAAGTTGTTGCAGCGCCAGCTGGTCAGCTTTGCCGCTGGCGAGGAGCCAATCAACCTGGTGCAGCGAGGATCCCTCTACCGCTAACGGGTCCCGACGGCGGGTGCCTGGAGGGTGGGCGCTAGGCCATCGCGATGAAGGCCGCCATGAACGCGTCGAAATCCTGATGATCGTCGCGCTGATCGATCACCAACTGCGAGTGTGGACCTGAGCTGAAGCGAGCCTCCGGTTGCACACCGAACTGGAACGTCTTTCCGGTGCTCGTGCCTACTTCGTACTGGCCGCTGGCCAGACGGTGGACGTGCGAGAGGTTGGTCATGTTGATTTCCACCGGGATGCCGGTGCCTGCCAACGTATGCGAGTCGACAGGAGCGATCATGATTTCGGTTGGTTTCCAGCGGTAGCCCAGGACGTAATATTTCGGCATGGTCAGGCGGGCGCCGTCGGTTTCCGGCTGCTGGTAGCGCTCATTGGCAGCGAACACCAGGTTGTAGTCCCCGTAGTTAGGGATCTGTGAGTCGAAGACTTTCCTCAGGTCATCCTTGAGTTGGTCACTATCGGGAGCCTGGTCGGGCACTTCTGGCGGGACAGGGTCCGGTGGAGGCGTCGACATAGGACCGAGTTTACGTGCCATCGCTCCGATGATGAGAGTCCGTGTAACTCCGGCATCCCGTAACAGGCCGGTCATATGGAGTTGCGGGGAATGCGGGTGCGCCTAGACTTTGACCCATGAGCCTGGAAACTACCCCTGACATTAAGCCGCGAAGCCGGGCCGTTACCGATGGATTTGAGCGGGCGCCAGCCCGCGGAATGCTCCGTGCGGTCGGCATGGGCGATGACGACTTTGCGAAGCCGCAAATCGGCGTCGCGAGTTCGTGGAATGAGATTACCCCCTGCAACCTGTCACTGAACCGGCTTGCACAGAGCGCCAAGGAGGGCGTTCATGCGGGCGGCGGGTTCCCGATGCAGTTCGGCACCATCTCTGTATCCGATGGCATTTCAATGGGTCACTCCGGGATGCACTTCTCGCTGGTTTCGCGTGAAGTGATTGCCGATTCAGTGGAGACAGTCATGGAGGCCGAGCGGATTGACGGTTCGGTCCTGCTGGCCGGCTGCGACAAGTCGCTGCCCGGGATGCTGATGGCCGCCGCGCGGTTGAACCTGGCGAGTGTCTTCCTCTACGGCGGCTCGACCATGCCGGGCTGGGTGAAGCTGGAAGACGGCACCGAGAAAGAAGTCACCCTGATTGACGCCTTCGAGGCGGTGGGTGCCTGCGCCGCCGGCAAGATGAGCGAAGCGGACCTCACCCGCATCGAGAAGGCTATCTGCCCGGGTGAAGGCGCCTGCGGTGGCATGTACACGGCCAACACCATGGCCTGCATCGGCGAGGCCCTGGGGATGTCGCTGCCAGGATCGGCGGCGCCGCCGTCGGCCGATCGCCGTCGTGACGAGTTTGCCCGCAAGTCGGGTGAGGCAGTGGTCAACCTCCTGCGCCTCGGGATCACCGCACGGGACATCATGACCCGCAAGGCGTTCGAGAACGCTATTGCCGTCACCATGGCCTTCGGCGGGTCCACCAATGCTGTGCTCCATCTGCTGGCAATTGCGCGTGAAGCCGAAGTTGATTTGACGCTCGATGACTTCAACCGCATCGGTGACAAGATCCCGCATCTGGGCGATCTGAAGCCGTTCGGCCGCTACGTGATGACCGACGTCGACAAGGTGGGAGGCGTGCCCGTCATCATGCGGGCGCTGCTCGACGCCGGGCTGCTGCACGGGGATGTCCTGACCGTCACCGGCAAGACCCTGGCCGAGAACCTCGCGTCAATCAATCCGCCGGACCTCGATGGCAAGATCCTGCGCGCACTCGACAACCCCATCCACGCCAGCGGGGGCATCACCATCGTCAAGGGCTCGCTGGCCCCTGACGGTGCAGTCGTCAAGACCGCCGGGTTCGACACCGAGGTCTTCGAAGGAACTGCCCGCGTCTTCGAGCGGGAACAGGGTGCATTGAAAGCGCTCGCCGACGGCGTCGTGCAGGCTGGCGACGTCGTCGTCATCCGCTACGAGGGACCCAAGGGCGGCCCGGGAATGCGCGAAATGCTCGCGATCACCGGCGCGATCAAGGGTGCGGGCCTCGGCAAGGATGTGCTGCTGCTCACCGACGGACGGTTCTCCGGCGGCACCACGGGCCTCTGCATCGGGCACGTTGCGCCGGAAGCGGTCGACGGCGGACCCATCGCCTTCGTAAAGGATGGTGACCGGATCCGTATTGACATCCCCAACAAGAGCTTCGACCTGCTGGTGGACGAAGCCGAACTCGAAAGCCGGAAGATCGGCTGGGAGCCGTTGCCGGCGACCTATACCAAGGGAGTGCTCGCGAAGTACGCCAAGCTGGTGCACTCGGCCTCCGAGGGTGCGTACTGCGGCTAGCCCCTCCACCCGGCCGCCTCTCCCACGCCTGGGAGGGGCGGCCCGGACTGGGTCTTCGGTGCCTGAATTCCGGTGCTGAAAAATAGTTGAAAAAGTTTTCCTGGGGGCCCTGAATCGGGCTCCTTTTTTGTCGATACTGTCGGTGCTCGATGATGGAATGGAGGTATGAAAAGCAGTAACGCTTCTGCTACCGGAGCGGGAATCCCACCCGAATCCGACGCTGATTCTGCCACGACTTCCGGGCTAGCGAACACTTCCACGGGAACTCCCGCAGGGGCTTCGGCGGGGTCTTCTGCGGGGTATGGCCCGGAGGGACCGCTGGGCGCGGACGCGGTGTGGGAAGCACCCACTGTTGAGCCGCCCACCAGTGAATCCCCGGAGCCGGATTCGGAGTCTGAGCCGGGGGCTGAGGGGTCGCCCGTTGCGGATGATGAGGCCTCGGATTTTTGGGGATTGGTCTCTGTGCCCGGCGAACGGGTGCGGTCCAGTGAGGAACCTCCCGCCTTGACCGGCCAGCTCGGGTTGGCTGCTCCGGCGGGCCTTGACTCGTCCCAGGTCTTGAATGATGTCGCCGAGGCGCGGTCGTGGCTTGATGCCCAGGAAGCGAAACTGGTCACCCGGATCCTGGACCTGCAGACCG